>JACQNI010000010.1 GCA_016203135.1 Candidatus Woesearchaeota archaeon | reverse complement strand
TATGAAGAATTTGAAGAATATACCTGCATAATTTTTAAAGGAATAAAAAAAATTAATGAAACTTCAATAGATACTTATAATATTTCTTTTATTATCGGAGAAAATTATATCATAACAATAAATGATGAAGAAAATTATATAATTGAAGAGCTTTACAAGAATAACAAAAAAATAGAAGCTTTTTTAAAAAAAGATGAAGATTATATCGCCCACTATATATTAGATAAAGAAGTTGACAGGGATTTAAATATAAAAATAGAATTTGGGGATATTTTAAAACAGATAGAAAGAAAATTTATAGAAAAACATAACAAGGAAATTCTTAAAAAAATATTTTCAAAAGAGCTGGTATTTTTAGAATTTAGGCAGTTAATGGAATCAATAACAGATGTTTGTCTGAATCTTACAAAACCCGCTGATAATTATATTAACAATGGATTGATTCCTTATTTTAGAGATGTTTATGACCATGCATTCAAAACAGCAGAGGGGATAAAAACAATATTAGAACGAATAAATGGGATGAGGAATATCGATATTTCAATAAGCTCTATTAAAATGAATGAAACAATTAAAGTATTAACAATAATCATGGCTTTAATGATGCCTCTGACGATAATTACCGGTTTTTACGGAATGAATATTGCTCTTCCATTTCAGGACAGCCCTTTTGCATATATTTATTTGTTATTAATAATGGGTATTTTTGCAACAGCAATGATTATATTCTTTAAAAAAAGCAAATTATTTAAATGATAAAATTCCGGCTATCCTCAATATCAAAATTCAGTAAATTTAAAAACTATATTCAATAATATATATTATAAAAGATGGCGATAAAAGATTCCAAAAAAAAGTCTGCGAAGAATATTCCAACTCTGAAATTAAAAAGCGAGCATGAAATTGCAATGGACTTTGCAACAAAGGCTTATAAAAAATTTGAAAAGGCAATAAAATCAATTATTCTTTTTGGCTCAACAGCAAAAAAAACACAAACTGCCGGCTCAGATATTGATATCATAATCGTAATTGATGACGCTTCTATAAGATGGGATCAGGAATTAACTGCATGGTATAGGCAGGAGCTTGACACAATTTTAAGAACAAATCCCTATCAAACAAGCCTGCACATTAATACGGTAAAATTAACAACGTGGTGGCAGGATTTAATGAGGGGTGATCCAATTATTTTGAATATTCTTAGAAATGGAGAGTCTTTAATTGATATGGCCGGATTTTTTGACCCGTTGAAATTTTTATTAATTCAGGGAAAAATAAAATCAACACCTGAGGCAATTTATAATAATCTTCAAAGAGCTCCGATGCATCTTGCGCGAAGCAAAACAGCAGAATTAAATGCTATTGAAGGTTTATATTGGTGCATGGTTGATTCTGCTCATGCTGCTTTGATTTCGGCAAATGTTTCTCCGCCGTCGCCGGAACATATTCCGGAAGAGCTTGCAAAAAATTTTGTAAATAATAAAAAATTAAAAATAGAATATGTTCAGTGGTATCGGGAGCTTCTTGCGCTTCATAAAGAAATTTCTCACGGAAAAATAACTGATTTAAAGGGCGCTGATATTGATTTGTGGCAGAAGAGAGCGGAAGAATTTTTATCAACAATGGCGAAGCTGATTAAGGAAAGTGTGAATTGATTTTTTTATCTTTCTAAGATTTTTTTCCAAGTTCCTAATCAATCAAAACATTTAAATAATCTACGTCTGTATACAAATATATACTAAAAGCATAGCCAGAGCATCAAATAGCATAGACACCGCATTTATTGCATCGTCATCGCAACTTATTGCACGGGCACAGCACAGAGTAAAAAATGGAAACAACAGTCCGTTTGAATATCCAGACAAAAGGAGAATTGGATAAATTCAAGCAATACAAAAATGAAAGTTATGATGAATTAATTAGAAAACTAATTTTCATAGCGAGGTTATGCGAAAATGAACCAAAATTATCACAAAAAACAATTAAGGAAATTAAAGAAGCAAGAGAAAGAATTAAGAAAGGAAAGTTCTATACAGAAGCAGAGGCAAAGAAAATCCTCGGTTTGTAAGATGTATAAATTAGTTTTTGAGAAGAAAGCGCTTCATGATTTAAATAAACTTGAAATAAAAATTAAAGAAAGGATTTGGAATAAACTTCAATATTGCAAGGAAAATCCGTTTAGATTTTTTGAGAAATTGGTTGGGATACAAGGATTTAAATTAAGAATAGGAGACTGGAGGGTTGTTGCAGATATTATAAGAGAAAAAGAAGCAATTATTATTTTGAAAGTTGGGCACAGAAAAAATATTTATGAAAAATAATTCCCGCTAAAATTTCTCAATCAAAACATTTATAAAGTATATATTTCTTTGTATATACAATGAGTGTATATACACTTGTTACCTTTTTTCATCCAATCACGTCTAATGACGTGATTTCATAATCATTGAAAACAACCACAAGGAGTGTGGCAATAGGAAAAGCAAAACTAAAAATAAAAAATAACATACATATTCCTGTC
>JACQNI010000014.1 GCA_016203135.1 Candidatus Woesearchaeota archaeon | reverse complement strand
GAGCCGGTCAGAGAGAATTTAACCTGCGCCCTTGCCGGCGACCTTGATTTGAATACTGCAAATTATTCATGCTCAGTTAGAATGTGGTATTTTGACGGCGCCGGAGAGTGGAATGTAAGTGTTTCTGCGAAAGATCTTGGAAACCTATCCACCGTTTATAATTCTTCAACATTTTTTACTTATAATCAATTAAAATCATTAATAATATCGCCAAATTCATTAAGCTGGCCAACCCTGACTTCAGGTTCAATAAATAAAACATCTAATAATGACCCTACACTCGTCAATAACACAGGTAATTTTAACGGAACAATAAATGTCAATGCAATAAATTTGTTAGGAGAAACAACTCCAAGCAACAGGATTGATGCTAATAATTTTACAGCTTTCCATACTGATTCAGTTGTTTGTTCGTCAGGAATAACTTTAGTTAATGCAACATCTACGACTATCACTGGCACATTTGCGAATAGAGGAAATTTATCAATTGGCGGCGGAATTGGACAAGAAGAAATTTTTTACTGCATACCTAATGTACCGCTTATTTCTTCCCAGACATATTCAACAACGCAAGGAGGAAGCTGGGCAATACTTTATTAAAATGAAAATTAAAAAATTATATTCAATTTTAGCATTCATCTTGCTTTTATCCGGGATTGTCAGCGCTTTTGGAGTTAGCTCGCCTTACTGGGAAGACAGCCCCCTCACAATGTCTGCTGGTGAGAAACAAATAATTAATCTTAATTTACAAAATATGGTTGGAGAGGATAATATGGATGTTCAGCTTAAAGTAATAACTGGAGAAGATATTGTAAAATTAGACCAAGAAATTTATAATATAGATGCCGGATATTCGCTTGATGCTCCAATCAAAATCTTTATTCCAAGAAGCGCTGTTGATGGGGATATTTATGAAGTGAAAATAGAAACTAAAACAATTTCTCCTTCAGACAGCGGACAAATGATAGACATGGGCGTTGGAAGCATAACTTCATTTAATGTTCTTGTTTCCGGAAAAGTTCCGAATTATCTTTTATATTTAATAGTTGGAATAAGTGTTATATTAATAATTGCTCTGATTATATACTTATTACATAAAAGAAAATTGAAAAATAAAAATAAATAATGATAAAAGTTTATGAAAATAAAAATTTTGCAAATAATAATTATAATTTTATTTTTTATTTTTGTTCTTTTTTTCTCTAACCTGTCTAAAAGCGGAATGGCTTCAAGCCAAAAGACAAATGTCAGCATAACAATCGTTGAGAGTATTCTGCCGGAGGAAATTGTCCGGGGAGGAATAGAGGAAATAGCTCCCGAAGAAGTTCCGGAAAAAAAAGTTTTAGAAAAAATAAAAGAAAAAGAAGAAATATTATTTGATTTAGAAATCAATCTGATTACTAAAGAAGTTTTTGCAGGAGATAAAGTTAAAGCAGAAATTGAACTGTTTAATATTGCCGGCAAAAAAGTTGATGTTGAGGTATTTTCTTCAATAAAAGACTTGTCAAATAATACAATAGCAAGCAAACACCAAATTGTCAGCGTAGAAACGAGAACTTCTTTTATTAATGATTTGGAAATTCCTTCAGACATAAAACCCGGGACATATACATTTCATATTGCAGTGATGTATGGCGATCAAACTTGGGAAGCAGGCGAATCATTTGGAGTAATTAAAAAGCCTATAGAAATTCCAACATTCGTAATTTTGGGAATATTAATCGCAATACTTCTAATTTTTATCATTATTTTATATTATGAATATATGAAAATGAAAACAATGGCTAAATTGTTCAAAAGAATAACAGAAGAAGATTTAATAAGGAGAAAACATTAATAATGAAATGGCAATAATAACAATAGATGCGTTGTGGAGCATAGTGCCTTTAATTTTAATTTTGATATCTCTTTTGTTAACTTTTTTAATTATATTAAGAACAGACAAAAAAATATGCGCTTCTCACAAATTTCTATTTGCTGGTTTTATTATTTTTGGAATACTTAAAATTTTTGAAATGCTGGCTGAATTCCGGATTATAGAATTTTCGTATTTATACTCATTGATCTTTGAAACTATATTTATTTTATTATTTATAATTGGTTTCTGGAAAATGCACCAGGGTGTTAAAGAAGCAATAAATAATTCCGGAAAGAAGCATGCTGGAAAATAAAAAATTCAATTTTTAAACCACAGAAATATTTATAAACTAAAAATGGGTTTCTTTTTTAGAAAAAAAGAAACTACATTGGTAGAAAAAACTAAAATAGTAAATAAAAAAGAGTTTGATGATGAAATTTAAAAATTCAG
>JACQNI010000089.1 GCA_016203135.1 Candidatus Woesearchaeota archaeon | reverse complement strand
TTATGCAAAGTATTTTTTTGAATTTATTTAGGATGAATTTACCTAGAATATAATCAAACATTTCTATTAAAAAATTAGTTGTTTTTGACCTTAAATTTTTTGGATAATTAGGCCAGTGAGGGGTTAATATACATGTAGTTCTTGTAAACAATGGAGTTAAATTATGAATATGCCTGTAAACATGGACATGAATTATGTCAAAGTTATTGTTTTTTAACTCAGAGAAAATTCCTGGAAAAATAACTCCAAAATCTCCGATTTTAAAAAGTGTAGGAAATCTTCTTATTTTTATTTTATCTATGGAATCTTCATTTTTTAGAATCATATTTTCTCTAGACTGATCTGAGCACCATACTTCAACTGAATGACCTAGTTTTATCAATTCTTTAGAAAGATTGTATACATGATTTTCAACCCCGCCTTGTACTGGATGGAAATAATTTGTAATGAATAAAATTTTCATCTTAATTTATTATATTCTTTATACCAATCTATGAATTTTTTTACTCCTTCTTTAATTGTAGTTTTCGGATTATAATTCAACATTTTTATAGCTTTAGTTATATCCCCAAATGTTTCTTTTACGTCGCCTGGCTGTATTGGCAAATAAGCCTTTTTAGCTTTAACTTTTAGATTTAATTCAATTTCATCAACGAAGTCTTTAAGCAAAACCTGTTTACCCCTAGCTAGATTAAATATTTCAAATGGGTAACTTTTATCTAATGCTGAAATAATTCCTGAAACTATGTCATCTATATAGGTAAAATCCCTTTTCATATCTCCATTATTAAAAAGTTTTATTTCTTCCCCATTAAGAATTTGCTTTGTAAACAAAAAAATAGCCATGTCAGGCCTTCCGAATGGGCCATATGCTGTGAAAATCCTTAGGCCAGTACAGTTAATTCCATAAAGACTATGATAGACATGAGCTGTTTCCTCATTAGATTTTTTAGTTGCTGCATAAAATGATATTTGGGAATCTGCTTTGTCTGTTTCTGAAGATGGAATATTTTCATTATTGCCATACACTGAGCTGCTTGAAGCAAAAATAAAATGTTTTACACTATATTTTCTGCATAGCTCAAGAAGATTTAATGTGCCAAGAATATTACTTTTTTCATATGCAAATGGGTTAATAATGGAATATCTGACTCCTGCTTGGGCTGCCAAGTGACAGATTTTATCAAAGCGATGATTTTTAAAAATGTTTTCCATAACTTCAAGATCTGATATATCTGTTTTGATGACTTCTAAATTTGGATAATTTTTCAAATTACTTATCCTAGCTTCTTTTAGACTAGGATCGTAATACTCATTAAAATTGTCAACAATGACAACGCTTTCATTTCTTTCAAGCAGAAATTTTGCTGTGTGATAGCCGATAAATCCTGCTCCGCCGGTAACAAGATATTTCATAATGATATCTCCTTCATAATATCGTTTATTGTTATTTCTTTCATACTGTTTTTAGATATGACTCTTTTTTTATCTGTATAAGGATACCAGATATTTGAATAGCGAGAGCCAAATAAAACTATTATTGGCTTGTTAAAGGCTGCAGCAATATGTGATGCTGAAGTATCTACGCTTATTACTAATTCAGATGCTTTAATTATAGAAAAGAAATCTTTAATTGTGTTTCCAGAAAAATCATAAGCCTTATTCTTCATCAATTTTATAATGCTGTTTATTAAAGGTCTGTCTTGAATGCCTCCAGTAAAGATTACTGACAATGAATAATTTTCTATGATCTTATCTGAAAGTTCTGCATATCTTTCTAGTACCCATTCTTTTTTTTCACCCTCTTTTTTTCTGTAATTAGCTCCAGGATGAATTACTATGAACTTTTTTATCTTGTTCTTATTAAGGAATTCTTTAACTTTTTTTTCTGATTCTTTTGTTGCGAATATTTCTGGAGATTTATTTTTTATTTCAGTATCTAATGGCTTTATTACATCTAGGTTATCTTCTATTTTATGCTGGATTTTAAAATTTGGCTTTATCTTTTTATTTAAAAAAAATCCTTTTCCATAAGAAATTCCAGATTTTGTGCATCCAATCCTATATTTTACTTCTGACATCAATAAGGCTAGACTGATCTTAAACGATCCTGGATGAAGGATTATAGCAAGATCATAATTTTCTCTTTTAATCTTATTGACCAAATTTTTAAAATTATTCTCATATAAAATTAATCTGTTTAAATTTTTATTTTCAGTTAAAACTTCCTTCATCTCAGGCAAGATCAAGGCATCTATAATTGCTTCTTTGTATTTTTCTCTTAGTGTTTTTATCACTGGGGTTGTTACAATTAAGTCTCCAATCTGCAATAGTTCTATAATCAGGATCTTTTTAATTTCTTTTGGCAATTTTTTAAATTTAAATGGATTGAAAATTAAATAAAGCAAGTAATCTAGTAAAAGTATTGCATCTTTTAAAATATCCTCTAATCTATAAATAAAGGCCTTCATAAACAAAACTATTCAGATAAATTTAAATACATTTCTTAATGGTTTCAATTATGGAAGAGAAAATAAACAGATATTTGGCTCCGTATCACTGGGCAATAGAGGGATTTTATTTAAGAAGATATGAGAGGCCAGTCAAATTAATCTTAAACCAATTTAACAACAATGATGTTGTATTGGATGCTGGATCTGGAGACGGCAGATTGACTGCAATGATTGCTGGCAGGGTTAAAAAAATTATAGGAATGGACAATCAGAAACTGCCTTTAGAATTTGCAAGGATTATTTTTAATGAGCTAAAAATAAAAAATGCTGAGTTTAAGATTGGAGATATATTAAATCTTTCAAAGTTTAAAGATAAAAGCTTTGATAAGATAACATGCTTTGATGTAATAGAGCATGTTCCTAGGGAAAAGGCCGAAGAAGCTGTAAAACATTTTTCAAGGATGCTAAAAGAGAATGGGAAATTATATCTGACAACTCCAAACAGGGATGAACTTTCTGGAAGAATATTTGGACATAAAATTGAAGATAAACATTATTATGAGTATAATGTAAGGGAACTTGTAAATATGTTCAAGCCTTATTTTAAAAACCTAAAAGTTAATGGATATTATATACAATTAATACCTAAGGCTGGAAGATATCCGGATGTTTTTCCTTTTAAAACCTTGTTTAATTTTTTAATAGAAGCAGGATTAAACAGACCTGAATGGTGCTATGGGGTTTTAATCCAAGGAGAGAAAAAACAATAAAATGAAAATTTTATTTGTTACATATAAATCATTGGGGCATGGAGGGGCTGAAGTAAGTACATTAAACTTAGCTAAGGAATTAAGGCTTAAGGGACATGAAGTTATTTTTGCAGCTGCTGAGAATTATGATGGGTTCAAAACTTTTTTATTCAAGGAATTTAAATTTCCTATTTTTCAAATTTACAATAATTATTTGAAAAGGTTTCTTATCGACATCATAAAGAAAGAAAATATAGATTTAGTTCATGCACACCATAGAATGAGCACTATTGCTGCTATTAAAGCTGCTAGCAAAATGAAAATACCAATTGTAGCTCATTTTAGGGATTACTGGTTTTGCTGCCCAAGAAGCAGTTGCTTAACTCCAAACTATAAGAGATATGATGTATGCAGTTATGGAATCATACTTAGAGATTATCCAAGAAAAAGATTAATATGGGACTTGTATAAATGGTTTACAATCAAGCAAGGCTGGAGAACATTGAACAAAGCAGATGCGAAGATAGCTGTCAGCAATGTTGTAAAAGAAAAATTAAAATATTGCGGCATAAATAATAATATCTATATTGTTCATAATTCAAGAGACTTAGGAGATTTTTTGAAAGTTGACAAGGGAGATTTTAAGAAAGAACATAATTTGAAGAAGATTGTTATTGCGTTTGTTGGATCTTTTTCTTATACAAAAGGAGCGATGAACTTATTGAAAGTAGCTAAGAAAGTGCTTGACAATCATAAAGATGTTTCTTTCATCTTTGTTGGAGACGGCCCTTTAATGAAATTGATGCTTGACTTTAAGAATTTAAATAAACTTGATGATGTAGTATTTACTGGAAGATTAACTAATGAGAAAATACCAGAGATATATGCCAATTCTGATATTGTAGTTTTTCCAAATTTATGGGAAGAGCCTTTTAGCGGGGCTATAGTTGAGGCAATGGCTGCCGGGAAACCAATAATAGCTTCTAGACTTGGGGGAAATAAAGAAATTGTTGTTGAAGGGGAAAATGGATTCTTGATAGATCCAGATAATTTGAATGAGATTGAGAATAAATTAGATATGCTGATAAACAGCGAGACATTAAGAAATAAGCTTGGAAGATTTTCTAAAGAACATTCAAAGAACTTTAGCAATCAAGTTATAGCTGAGAAAATAAATAAAATTTATTCTGCTCTAAGATAAGGCAAGACCTTTCTACCTACTTTTCCTATTGTGGTATCTTTGATTGAATACTGTCTTTGTAATCCCCTTAGAAAGGCAATCTCTTTTTCATGCGAGAAATCTTTTTCTATTAATCTCTTATCTGGTAGATTGCTTATTACAGGCAAATTTAAATCCCTTAGGGGCAATAAATTAACATAATCCCTTATTGTTGTGAAATAATCAGAGTTTTTCTGCCACTCAAGCCATTTCAATTCCATCTTTCCGTCCCATCTATCAAGCTGATCCCAGTCTTCTGTTTTAGATGGGGGAATAAAACCTTTCTCTAAAGCTAGATGATATAAATCAGAGCCTGGGTAAGGCATGTAAAATCCTGCAGAAAATCTCATGTTTGGATGAATCTTTGACAGCTCTAAAATCAAATCAATTGTCTCAAATGTTTCTTCTTTGGTTTCTGTCGGCATACCTAAAATAAATGAACCAACAGTTCTTGTGCCCTTCGCCCTTTTTAATAAATGAACACCTTTCTTTATTTGTTCTACTGTCTGCATTTTGTTTATTAACTTTAACATCCTGTCAGAGCCAGATTCTAAGCCAAACAATAATTCCATGGCATGGGTTTCTATTAAAGTATCTACAAACTTTTCATTTACCATTCCAATTCTTACTTCTCCATACCAAGGCAAGTTTATTTCTTTAATCAATGTCAAAGCCCTTTGTGGGTTGGAAAATAACAAATCATCATAAAATCTTATTCCATCCAGATCATAAGTATCTTTTAATTCATTTATTTCTTGAATAACTTTTTCTGCAGAGTGTGGCCTCCATCTTCTTTCATTAAACCTTAGATTATAGCAAAAAGCACAATCAAAAGGACAACCCCTGCTTGTTATAAATGACAATATTTTTTTTGATCCCCATTGAAAGTCAAGATGCTTTTCTAGGTCTATTAAGGAAAAATCAATTGTATAATCGTCTATGTTTGGTTTTAGCTCACGCTTTTCATTCATTATTATTCTTTTTTCATCTTGGTAAATAATTCCCTTCACTGTTTTTATGTCTCTTTTTCCTTCTAATGCCTGAGCCAATTCTAATGTGGTTTCTTCTCCTTCACCTACTGCGACATAATCAATGTAATCTTCTTTTGCACATTGCAAAGGCAATAAACTTGGATGGACGCCGCCCCACATAATTTTTGTTTCATGATTTAATCTTTTCAATTCTTTTGACAATAAAGCAGAATGCCTTGTCTGATTTCCAGTTATACTTGATACTCCGACAAATAAAGGATCTATATTGTAGATGTCTTGAGCTGCTTTATCTATTTGATCTTCAGAAATGTGAAAAACTTGGACATCATAATCATTTTTTTTTAGATGACCTCCAATGTAAAGCAATGACAAAGGAGCTACTCTCATATCTCTTTCTTCTGATACCATTGCCAGGGCTATTGGTTTAGACATAGTGACACCTTTTAAGTATTAACTATAGTTAATTCTTTATAAAGTTTTCTAGAAAAAAGAGCTGTGGTTTTTAAATCTTGAATATAAATAGCCAAAACAGCCGCCTAAAAGACCTAGAAATAAATCTGCCATTGTATCTTCTATTGTTATCTGCCTTGTTTTTAAGTCTATTAAATCAAGAATAAATTCATTGAACTCCCAAGTGAGGGCAATTAAAGATACAAGAGAGATTACGAATATAAAAAATACGAATTCATTCATATGACCTATATAACCTTTTTTTTGAAGGAATATAAGAAGCAAAGAAAAACTTAAGCCGATTGTAATTCCTCCGATAAAGTGCATAGGAATGTCAATCCAGGTTATTTTTTGATAAATATTATAATAGTCAAGAAATGCATCTATAATCAATATTATTATTGGAAATAAAAATATTTTAATAAGTTCAAGATAACCATTGTTTCTTAAAAATCTTGGAGTCATTTTCTAGTTATTTTCAATAAAATCCTTGATAGTTTTTTTAAATAAAGCTATGCTTTTTTCTTTGTTGTATTCTTTTGCTATTTTAATTGATCTACTTGATAGAATTTTTAAGAATTTTTTATTTGTCCAAAGCCTTTTGATTATTTTTGAAACTTCTGATTTATCGTTTACCACCAAATTTTTATTTATTTTCTTTACAATGTAGCTATTGCCAACACCTTTGGAGACTATTGGAACAAGACCAGAAGACATCGCTTCAAGAACTGCAACTCCTGCTGGATCTATTCTTGCAAGACTCATATATATTGATGATTTCTCTAAATATTTTTCTGGGTTATCTATCCAGCCAGGGAAAATTACATTTTTTATCCTCTTATTTTCTAGTTTATCTTTTAATTTTCCAAATCCGAGAACATATACCCTACTTTCTGGAAAATCTTGCCTAATTTTTAAAAATGCCTCAAGCAAGATGTCTGTTCCTTTTTCTAAACCAATTCTTCCAGTAAATACAATGCCTTTAGAATTAAGATCTGCCTTGTATTTAAAGAATCTTGGATCTGCGAATGGAAATACTATTGATTTTTTTCCTGGAAGTTCTTTTGGTATTAGTGAATACATCAATGGGGATGTTGGAATAAAGAGATCATATTTTGAAAGGGCATTCATGTAGATATTCTTTAGTTTTGGATTCATTGTCTTTAGATAAAACCATTTTGGATCTGAAACTATTAACGCTAGTTTTTTATCCTTGTTTTTTACTTTCCATATGGCCCCTGAAAAAATTTGAGAACCGCCTTCGCATAAGACTAGATCAACATCTTTAGGTATTTTTTTAGCAGTAAAAAATGATTTAATTGGTCTTGAGATGTTTGGAATTTGCAGTTTATCCCTGTCATTTATGAAAATGGCATTAATGCTTTTAGCCCATTCTTCATGAACTGGATGGCCTTTATAGCCACGATGCTCACTATTGTATAAAAAGACAGATTTCATAAATATTTTTTATCAACAATATTTAAATATCTTGTCATTGATTATGATACATGATGAGAAACATAAAGGGATTGTTAAAGAAAAATAAGCTTATTGTAGGATTATACTTGCTTGTAAAAAGATATAGAGAAATCTCCTTTGTAGATTTTTTCAACTTTAAAAAACTGGCTTTTATTATAAGAATTTTTCCTTATACACAGCTAAATTATGCAAGGCTTTCAAATAACTATGAACTTGCTAAAGAAGCAAATAGAAAAAAGCTAAAGGGCTGTTTTGTTGAATGCGGTGTTTGGAAAGGCGGGAGTGCTACAGTATTCATAAAATTGGCTAAAGGTAGAGATGTATGGCTGTTTGATAGTTTTGAAGGAATGCCAAAGACAAGAATTAAGAAAGACCAGAAAATACTAAAGCAAGGCGATAACCTGGCTTCTGTAGAAGAAGTCGATAATCTTTTTAAAAAATTAGGGCTTGATAGAAAAAATGTAAAAATAGTAAAGGGATGGTTTAATATTACCTTGCCTAAATTTAAAGACAAGGTTGGAGAGATAGCAATACTTAGGATCGATGCTGATTTTTATGAATCTACCAAATCATGCCTGGATAATATGTTTGATAATGTTGTTAAAAATGGTTATGTCATACTTGATGATTACTTTGGATTTATTGGATGCAAAAAGGCAGTTGATGAGTTCATTAAAAAAAGAAAATTAAAGATTAAGATAATAAAACTTGACAATGATGGCGGGTTTTTTCAGAAATAATCATATAAATTTTCTTATTAACTTATTTAAAAAAGGAATTCTAATATTTAATTTGTTTTGTATTAATCTTAATATTGTTAAGTCATCTTCATTTATGGATCTTGTGATCAATAATGTTATGAAATAGAATACAGATAAAATTATTGCAGTCAATATTAATGACATTAAATTAGGCAAGAAGTTAAATAATTTTATTAAGTAATAGGCAGCGATTGACGATATTATTGCAGAGATAATTATCCTTTGATAAGGGGATTTATAGGGATTTATTTTAGTTATCTTAAATGAAATCATGAAGAAGCTTAAAGACATTATAATTAAGGAGATTGCTGTTGCTATTCCAGCACCAAAAATTCCATATTTTGGAATAAGGATTAAATTAAAAATTATATTTATCAAAGCACCGCTAGAAGTTATCAGTGATATTGTTTTTGTTCTTTCGTAAACCAAAAGCAGTTGATTTGAGGTTAATGACAAGGCATAAAAGAAGCTTCCTATAGACAAGGCAATTAAGGCTGAATAGCCAGAAATATAATCTAAACCAAATAATGTCAGCAATATCTTTTTAGAGAAAAAAACAAACATAGAAAGCAGGATTAAGTTTATCATGAAAATCCATTTTGTAACTGTTGTATAAGTTAGAGAAAATCTTTTTTCATCTTTATTGGCATATAGATCAGTAAGCACAGGAACAAATAAAGCCAGCAATGCGGTTGGAAATAGGTATATCAAAGATGATATGGGCAATGCAGCATTGTATATTCCTACATCTGATGCTGTCTTGAATATCCCTAAAAATAATGTATCTATCCATGAAATTGCAAGGATAACAGCATAATAAAATAGCAATGGTATTGAATAAGACAGCAATTGTTTTTTATTGTAAACTGAAGTTATTTTATTTTTAACAAATGAAAAAACACTTTTTTCTATATTAAAAAAGATTAACAGGAAAGATGCAAGTATTGCTAGGGAATATGCCCAAGCCGCTCCTATAACTCCAAAGCCAAGATAAACAAAGATGGATGTTAGAATGACTTTTGTCAAGTTTTCTACAATGTTTTTTGATATTACCATATATTGTATTTTCTTATATGCCTTTGCAACTTCATATAAAATATTCCTGAATACATCAAATGGAATAGCAAGGGAAACTATTTTTAGTATAACGCTTAATCTTTGGTCATGAAATATTTTAATTGAGATAAAATCAGAGAAAATAAATATTAAGATTGCAAAAATTATGCTTATCAATGAAGTCAGCTTTAATGAATAAACTAAAGTTCCTTTTACTTTAGAAAATTCTTTTTTCTCTCGATAATATGAAACATATCTTAAAACGCCTTCATTTAATCCAAGCATTGAAATTACAACAAAAACACCATAAATTACCAAGCCAAGAGATAACAAGCCAAATTCTTCTGTTCCAATTCTTGCTACTATCAATCTATAAAAAAATCCAAGAATTTTTGATATTATCAAGCCTAAAAAAACTATTCCAGCTCCAATAGTTATTGTTTCCAATGGCTTTTCATTAGACATCTAAAGATTTTAATAAGCAGGTTTATAAATTTTTATAATGTTTTATCTTTATGAAACCAAAGATAACTATAATAGTGCCGGCTTATAATGCTGGAAAAACATTAGATAAAACTCTAAAATCCTTAAAAAATCAAAGTTTAAAACATTTTGAAGTTATAGTAGTTGATGACAATTCAACTGACAACACCATAGATGTTGCTAAAAGATTTTTCAGAAATGTAATTAAAAACAAAGGCAGAAAAGGGCCAGCTGGCGCTAGGAATACTGGAATAAAAAGGGCTAAAACTGAGAAGCTTGCATTTATAGATTCTGATTGTTTTGCTGACAAAGACTGGATTAAAAATATCTACAAAGAACTTGAGAAAGAAGATGCTGTTATGGGCAATGTAAAAATACCAAAATCAAACTACATTGGAAATTCTATTTCTTTGCTTGGTTTTCCAGGGGGGGGAAATCTTGGATTTGAAATGGTTTGGAAAGTGAAGAATGGCTATACAGATCATATAACATCTTGTAATTTTGGGATCAAGAAAAGTATTTTTAAAAAATATGGATTTTTTGACGATACATTTCCTTATGCTGGATCTGAAGACCCTGAGTTTTCTATAAAAATTTATAAAAAAGGGGTTAAAATAAAATATTCAGAAAAACCACTGGTTTATCATATGCCAAGAGACAGCTTAAGCAGTTTTATAAAATGGCAGATAACAAGGGGGAAAGGAAACTTTCACTTTAAAAGAAAAGTAGGCAAGGTTTGGGATCTGGTAAGATTGAGGATGTGGTATGCAGTGAATGTTATTACTTATAACTTTTTTAGGAAAGAAATCTTTTTGATAGTTCCATTGCTTTTTTTAAGCTTTATACTGCAGCAGTATGGATATATCATAGAAAAGATAAATTATGAAAATAAGCCAAAATACCAATATTCACTATAGTATAGAAATCTTTATAATCTATTTTTAATCTATAATCTATCTTTTAAACCATATAAAAGGGGATATTTAAAACATGAAAAAACTAAATGTATTTTTTATTTTACCGAATGTTTTTGGAGATACTACTTTAGGAACTTTAAGTGCAGCTACTTCTCCCCCTACTGGACTGGCATTTCTTGCTTCAATGATATTGAGGGAAGGACATAATGTAGAGGCAGCCGATTTAAGGGTAGAAACTGAATATGAAATGCATGAGAAGATAAAAAACTTTAATCCAGATTATATATGTGTTTCTTTTATGAGCTTTGGCTATAAGCAGATTTACAAGTTTATAGATAGAATGAAGGAGAAATATCCCAAGATACCTATAGTAATTGGAGGCCCCCATGCAAGTTTATTTCTAAAACAGGCTTTAGAAGAGTCAAAAGTAGATTTTGCTGTTTATGGCGAGGGAGAGTTGACCTTAGCTGAATTACTTTCTGGAAAAAATTTAAAGGACATAAAGGGATTGGTCTGGAGGAATGGAAATGATATTGTTGTAAACATGCCGAGGGAGTTTAATGAAAATCTTGATGACTTGCCTTTTCCAAAATTTGATCTATTTCCTTTAGACAGGTATACTGATAAAAAGATTCCAATAGTCTCTTCTAGAGGGTGTCCTCATAGCTGTATTTTTTGCGAGATTCCTAAATTTGCTGGCAAAAAATTAAGGCATAGGAGTGCAAAGAATGTTGTTGATGAGATGGAATACTGGTATGAAAAAGGATATAATTACTTTCCTTTTGTTGACGACAATGTTGCTCAGGATACAAACAAATTCATTGAACTATGTGATGAGATAATAAGAAGGGGCATTAAAATAAAATGGGATTTGAGAAACGGAATAAGAGTAGATAAAGTAAATTATGATTTATTAATGAAGATGAAGGAAGCAGGATGCATATACTTTGTTTTATCTGTTGAACATTTTGACGATGAAGTTTTGAGAACTATGAAAAAGGGAATAACATCCAATATGGTTTTTAGGGCCATAGAAGATTCTGAGAAGGCTGGAATACCATTTGGAATAACAATAATTGTTGGCTTGCCAGGGGATACATTTGAAAAATTCATGAGGAATTATAAGTTAGTACAAAAATATAACTTTGAGGAGGTAAGATTCTATAATGCCTTGTCCTATCCAGGAACAGAATTACACCAGATGATCATTGATAAAGGAAATTATTTAATGCAACCAAATGAATTTTTAAGCCAAACAACAATAATGGGAGACGAGCCTTTGTTTGAATATCCAGGATTTACAATAGAAGAAAAGAAAAAGGCCTTGAAAATGGGCGAAAATCTTTTGATGAAAAAAATAATTAAAAAAGAGTTTGGGTCGGTTTTGGGGGCTATTGGATATGGCTTCTGGAGAATAGAGCCGCTTAGACAGCCTGTAACAAAAATAGGCACAGGCTTATGGAAATCCTTTAGGAAATTAAAAAGCAATTTAAATCTTTCTTGATTCTGTATTGCTAATAGGTTAGCGTAAAGACAAAAATTTCATAGAAACCTTTTTATTTTTTACCTTATTATCTATAAAATGGTAGATAAAATAGGCATAGAATATGTTGATACTGGTAACAATGGTAGATCTCCATTAGCTGAAACTGTAGCTAGGAATAATTTAAAACAGTTTTATAGTCATTTATCAGATATTATTATAATTTCTTCAAGTGGAACTAATTCCAATGCTTTTATAGAACCAATCACCTCTTTTGAATTTGCTAAGATTTTTGTTGAAAAAGGGGATAAATATAATATTGTAATTCCTGGGTTATATTCTTTTGATGAATTAGAATTGGTGGAAGAGATCTTTCAAGAAAATGCTTCAAATAGATATGAAACAGATGAGAATTTTAGAAACAGAACAAACACCTTAGCTGTAAAAACAAGAGATCATTTTTTAAGAGAAGAGACAGAACATAGAAATGGATTTTTAAAAAGTTTTAGATTAGAATATAAAGGAAAATCAAATAAACAAACTGAGATAAATCCTAATGTTGGACTTATCCTCCCAATGGATACAACTAATGCTGAAAAAGTTAGGGGGCTCTATAATAACCATAATCTTTTTCCAAGAATAAAAGTGCTTTCGGATTATGCTGAAACCGATCCACTTTCTGGAGCATATTTTGGATCGCCACATAAAGAAGAACATATGAAAGCATTTAGACTAATCAAAGAAGCTGCAGAAAAATCCATCGATAGGTTTGTTGAAGAGTATAAAAATGGTTCAATCTCTTTCTCCTAAGCATAAAATATTAATGATATGTTCTTTAGCAAAGGGAACAGGGGCCTATTTAAGGGGAACTTATTATGAAAAATCTTTAAAAGAATTAGGAAATCAAGTTGATTTTATTAAGCCATTTAGAAGATTGCCTTTTGAAGCATATTATATTTTTTCTCTACCTTATTATTTGTTTAAATCTTTTTTTAAAAAATATGATGTTGTTATTTGCTTGAAGACTTTTCCCAATGCAATGATTCCAGCATTGTTGAAAAGGAATGCTATAAAAATAATAGACATAGATGATCTTGATTCTGGATTTTCAAGGTTTTCTTGGATAATATCAAAGCTCCAAGATCCTTTTATAAAATATTTTGACTTGATAACTGTGCATAATGATGAGTTATATAAAAGATTAACAGAAAAATTAAAAATACCAAAAGAAAAAATTTATAGAATAGAGCAAGGAGTAAGATTTGATATTTTTGACAAGAATAAATACAAAAAGAAAAAATCAGATTATAAAACAATAGTTTATACTGGGCATTTATCAAGAACTAGCGATTTAGACTATATACTTTTGATATTTTCTGAATTATCTAAAAAGGAAAAGATAAAATTTATTGTGGTTGGCGGGGGAATAAAGCTAGAAAAATACAAGAAGTTAGCTGGAAAATTAGATATTAAAAATATAGAATTCACTGGATATGTTTTACCAGAAAAAACAGCTGAGTTTATTTCTAAAGCTGATATTTGTATAGTGCATTATCCAGAAATTGAGGCAAATAAGTATAGGGCTTCGATGAAAATCAGGGAATACTTGGCCATGGAGAAGCCAGTTGTCTGCAATTCTTTTGGAGACCTGAAAAAATTTAAGAAGTATACCTATCAGTTCAATTCAAAAGACTTGAATGAAGCTCTTCAAGCATGCTTTAAGGCATTAAAATCTGATGGAAGGGAAAAGCTTGGATATAAATACGTAAGGGAAAATATGTCTTGGAATAAAATAGCAAAAGGCATTGTTAAAAGAATAGATGAATTAAAGAAAACCAAGGTTTAGCAAACCTTAAATAGGGATATAAAAGATATAAAAGTTAGAGGGTAAAATGTTAGACAAGGTTTATTATTCTTTAATTAAGAACAATTTATCTACTCCAATCTATCTAATTTTGTATGTAACAAACAGGTGCAATGCAAGATGCGCTCATTGTTTTTATGGGATAAACAACCCAACTTTCAAGGATTTATCTACAGAAGAAATAGAAAAGTTTTCTAAACAACTTGGAAGGGTTGTTTGGCTTTCTTTGACTGGGGGAGAACCATTTATAAGGCAGGATATAGACAAGGTATATGAAATATTTAAAACAAACAATCAAGTTTCAAACATAACCATACCAACAAATGGATTTTTTGTACAGTCAATTTACAAGAAAACAAAGGCAATGCTTGAAAAGGGGTCTGTAGAAAGCTTAAGTATAAACCTTTCCCTTGATGGAACAAAAGAATATCATGATGAAATGAGAAAGCTTGAATGCTATGAAAAGGTTTTTGATGCCTATAATTTATTATCTGACCTAAAAGAAGAATTTCCTTATTTATTTATCAAAGTCAACACAGTTATTACAAAATTTAATATTCATTTAATAGAAGACCTGCATAAGGATGTTTGGAAAAGAATGCCAAACTTAGATCATCATAATTTTGAGATTGTAAGAGGAGATCCTTATGACAAAAATTATGTAGCTCCGACAATGGAGGAGTTAATAAAAATAAGGCCTTTTATCTTTTCTGTATGGGATAAGTATAATTTTTATGGAAGAAACATCAAGTCAACTATAGCAAACAATGCAAAAAAAATGCTATTTGATTTTTATTTAGATACTATAGAAACACAGAAGAGGACAACCCCTTGCTATGCCGGGATAGTTCATTCTGTTTTAGACAGCAATGGAGACTTATATTTCTGCGAGTTGTTAAGCAAGGTAGGAAACATAAGACAAAATACATTCCAAGAAATATGGAATTCTGATAAGGCAAAAGAATTAAGAAAATCCATTGACGAGAAAAAATGTCATTGCACCCATTCTTGTTTCCATAATACGAACCTAACGTTTGACCAGAAAAATTGGTTAAAATTAATTCAAGGAACCAGATATAAGCCACAAGAAATGGTCCCTGCTTATAATTTGTCTTGACACTAAATTAATGTAGAAGGGGTTTTATTAATGGCTTAATTTCATTCTCATAAATGCCCTGCATTTTTGTTGCGTAACCGCGATCAAAGGCCATTGTAAAAAGTATATCCTTCATTTCTTGCTTTCCAGTAGATTCACTTAGTTTTAATAATTCTCTTCCATAAGCCGGATTACTAACGATTTGATCTAACATCTCATTTACTGTATATGATTGCTCTCCTAATTCAAAACCAAAAACAATAAAATGAATTGCTTGCAAAGCTAGCTTATCTTTATCTTCATATCCTTTAGAGCTGCAATGTTCATTAAGAATTTTAAATCCTTTAGAAGTTATATCTAATGCAAATTCTGTCATAACCTTTCTGTAAGATCTTTCTCTAACTCTTTCTTGGGGAGACTTTAGGTGTTCTGTAAGGACATCTTTATATCTATCTCTTATTTTCTTAATACTCTCATATGACTGAAGGAATAGCATATTTTCTTTAAAGACCGGCATCCCTCTTCTTAACGTAAATTTTATTTGAAAATGAGCAATGTCATCTGTACTTTGATTGGCACGGAAAGTGTTTTCAATGAAATTCAGATAATCCTGCCTATCATTATATGTTAAATCAATTACAAAATCCAGATAAGATCTAATAACTTGTTCTGGAATCTTTTTTCGAATTTTCGAAATATCTTCAATTCCTTGTGCTAGGGATAATGATTGCTGCTTATAAGTTGGCAAGAATTCCCTTAAAAAATCTCCAGCATTTAACAGCACATGGTAATTTCCGTATTCTTCAGGCACGAGATCGAATCTTATCATATCTAATAAAGAATAACTTGCTTCATACCTTTTGAAGTTTAACAAGCGATTATGATCCAATAAAATAACTTTTGCAGAAGTTTCTTGATCTGGATTATCTTGAATAAATTTATCAATAAATAATTCTTTTCCATGCTCCCGTTCAAAATTATATAAGTGTTGCAAAATTTCTTCTAATTCTTTAACAGGTTCAATTGTCATTTAAATATGTAAACCGAATTATTTAAAAATCTTTTGTTTGTATCTACTTTAAAGAAATAAAACTAATCTAGCTAGATTTTCTATTCATATCTGCAAGGAAACCAAATAAGCTTATCTGGACTCCGATAACCATCAACATCAATGAAAGTATTTGCGAAGGTATATGGCCGACTTTGCCAGTTGTAAAAAACAAATATAACAACCAAAAACCTATTATCAAACCCAGAAAAATAAAAAACAATCCAAACAATCCAAAGAATTTTAATGGCTCGTAATCCCGGTAAATTCTTAGGATATTTATCCATGCTTTTAATGCATATTCAAATGAATTTTTGAATAGTTTGCTCTCTCTAGTTCTTCTTGTTGTAATTGGTATCTCTGCAATCTTGAAATTTTGTTTTGCAGCCTTTATTATTTGCTCTTGTGTATAGGTAAATGTATTAATATACTGGATATTTTCAGCAAGGTTTTTTGTAAAAGCTCTGAAGCCAGTTGTTGTATCTGTTAATCTTGTTCTTGTCAACTGGCTTAATACTATAGCAAATGCGTAATTGCCTAACCTTTTCATCAATGGCATGTGCTCAATCCTTCCAAGAAACCTGCTTCCAAGAACTAAATCAAAACCTTGTTCAATTTTTTCTATCAATCTTGGTATTGAGGAAGCTACATATTGACCATCTGCATCTGTATGAACAATTATATCTGCTTTTAGGGCTAGACATTGTTTTATTTCTTCTCTGAAAGTTGCTGCCAATCCAATATTTCTTTTATTTGAGTAAACTACTGCACCAGCTTTTTTTGACAGATATGCAGTTTTATCTGAACTGCCATCATCAAGGACTAGTATTTGATAGTCATATCTTGTTTTTTCCATAGCTTCTTTAATTTCATCAATTACTTTAACTATGGTAGACTCTTCATTATATGCTGGGATGGTAATTATGACCTTCATTTTGATTTCTTATAGGTAATATATTTATAAATCTTTATCAAAATATATTTAAACAGCAGAATTTTAGGCTGAGTTTGTTACAAATCTTTATTTCTTCCATCTTTTGCAATGAGATAACTCCCTATCAGGCAGATATCATCTCCTAAAGAAGTCCTTTCTATTTTTGGTATTTTGTTTATTGTATAATTTCTTATTTGAGAATATTTTGGAATTATTTGAGAGAATTGCTCTAAACCGATTGATCCCATGATAATTATTTTATCAACCTCTATTGCATTTATCATGATGCCGAGACCTTGTGCATTGTAATCCCTGACTCTTTTAACTAAATCCTTTGCTTTTTTATCCCCTGATTTTGCTCTTTCGAAAACTTCTGCAGGACTTAAATTTTTGCCAATTAATTTATTTTCAAGATTTTTTATACCATTCCCGCCACATAACGAAACCCAACAACCATAATTTCCACAGCCACATTTAAATAGAAATTCATTTCTCCTTTCAAGTACATTGTGACCAAATTCACCTGATGTTCCTTGTATTATATTTTTATTAAGAACTAATCCAACACCAATACCGGTGCTTATTGTTAGCAGGTAGAAATTATTACAATATTTTCCTGTTCCGAAATTTAATTCAGCTTCAACTGCTGCATTTAAATCATTTTCAATATAAATTTCTTTGCCAAGATCTTTTAGTTCTTTCTTTAAATCAATTGGATAGTCTATACCTAATGGTGGTGCCTTTGTCAATAAGCCATTTGAAACTGGACCTGGAACTGCAATAGAAATTTTTGATGATGATTTTGAAGATAGATCTTTGTGAATTTGTTTTATTTGTGAGCAGAAGTCTTTTACTACTTCCTTTTTTATTTTTTTAACAATTTTTCTGTTTTCATTAAAAATAGCCCCTCTAATCCAAGTACCCCCAATGTCATAGCATTCAATGGACATTTTAGAGATTTATACCATATACTTAAATAATTTTCTTTTAAATTTCATAAGTTAAGCCATAGACTACTTGATGAATTAAATGGATATATTAATTCACCATAGTAAAACTTTTAAATAGCAGAATAACAATATCAACTGCAAAAAGGGATCTTTATGAAAGTCTTACTTATAAATCCGCCTTGGCCTGGAAAGGGATATGGAACTAGATCACAAAATAGAATAATAAAACATAGGGCTGACAAATTCTTGCAATACCCATTGTTTTTATCATATGCTGCCTCTAATCTAAGGCAAAATGATCATGAGGTTTATTGGATTGACTCAGTTATTCAGGAAATAGATCTAAATGAAACACTAAAAAAAATTGAAGAGATAAATCCTGATGCTATGCTGCTTGAAACAACAACCCCTTCTATTTTAGCAGATTTTGAATTCATGAGGAGGGTTAAAGAAAAATTACCAAATTTATTTTTGATAGCTGCAGGACAGCATGTATCAGCATTGCCAGTTCAATCGCTGCAAGAGTGTGATGCAATAGATGTTGTTGTCAAAGGAGAATTTGACCCTTGGATACCTGGAATTCTAGAAAACAAGGATGACTTAACTAATGTATTAGGGATTGCTTATAGATCTAAAGGAGAAGTATTTGACAATGGGCCTGGAAGATGGGAAAAGGATTTAGATAGATTACCTTTTCCTGCTAGAGATATAATACCAATAAAAGATTATGGAGAGGCATGGTATAATGTAAGGCCATTTACAACAATACAAACAACAAGGGGATGTCCTCAAGCTTGCACGTTTTGCATTTCTAATAATGTTATGGAAGGAAAGGTATGGAGAATGAGGTCTATACCAAATGTAATTGCTGAATTAAAGGAATTGATTGAGGTTTATGGCATTAAAGAAATAAATATTGATGATCCAACTTTTACAATAAGACCTGAAAGAGTGATTGAGTTTTGCAAGGCATTACATAGAAATGATATAAAGTTAATATGGACAGCAAATGCCAGGTTTGACAATTTAACAAGAAATGCAGAACTTGGGGAAGAGATGTTGAAATGGATGAGAAAAACCGGATGCAAGATGTTGAGATTTGGGGTTGAAGCTAGCACTCCAGAGGTTTTAAAAGCAATAAGAAAGAATTTAACATTAGACCAGATAAGGCAAGGAGTTAAAATGGTTCAGAAATATAGAATATTATGCTTATGTGGTTTCATGTTTGGATTCTGGTCTGACTCAAAGGAATCGATACAAGCAAATCTTGATTTTGTAAAGGAAATAAATCCAGATGTCATGCAGACTTCAATTGCATTGCCCTTTCCAGGAACTCCTTTATATGAAGAGGCAAAATTACAAGGAAAGTTAAAAGCAAAGAAGTGGAGCGACTGGGATATGACTCATGGGGTTTTGATGGAAATGGAGGATAATACCAATAAGGAATATGTTGAAGGTATATTGGCAAAAATGTATAATGAGTTTTATTTTAGGCCTAGATTTTACTGGCAGACATTAAAAACAATAAGAAGATTTTCTGATGTACCAAGATTGTATAGAAGCTTAAGAACTTTAATTGCTACACAAAACTTTTATTCTGAAGACTTAGATTATGGGGTTGAAGTTAAGAGTATAAAACATAAAGGCAAGGAAAGTATTGGCATTGAAGCAGGAAGCGGGCAAGAACTTGCTGTTGCAGAAAATTAATTTTCTAGCTTAATGAAATAGATTAATAGTGCTCCTATAACATATCTTGCTATAAGTAATAATGTAAATATTGCCGCAACTATTATTTTATCTAATCCTGCTAAGCCAAACAAAAATACTGCAGCTGATTCTTTTATGCCCAAGCCAGAAACTGAAATTGGGATCAAGGTAATTATTGTTATTGCCGAAATTATTAATAATATCTCGATAAATGACAAATAGATGTTAAAACTTGCAAGGAAGGCATAGATTATCAATGCTAAAATAACTTGCTTAAGAATTGTTATTAAAAAATTCAAGAATATGTATGTTTTTCCATATTTAAGAAAATCAAACAAAATATAGGAAAATCCTGAAAATTTTTCAATTAAATTCTTGGGAAATAAGCTTCTTATAAATTGTCTGCCTTTATCCAAAATTAAGAATAAACCTGTTAAAATTATTATAGAGACTATTACAATTAATATTATCCATGCCTGTTCAATAGGGAGATAGATAAAAACAGCAAAAATTGTCAATATTGATAATACAATAAAAGTTATTAATTTATCAAGGAATGAGATTGCAGCCCCTTTTCCGAAATCTAAGCCCTTTTTTCCCAGAAGGGGGATTATGGAAAAGTCTCCTATTCTTCCAGGAAGAAATAATCCGATTGACCAGCTTAAAGAATAGACTTTTAAAAGATCTGAGAAACTTATTTTAGCCTTAATGAAATGAAGAAGAATTTTTAGATTAAATGCCCCAAGCAGGATTGAAGAGATAGAAATTAAAACTGCAAGAAAGATATGAGTTATGCTTGTGTCTATTAATATTTTATAGACATTTGAAAAGCCAAGTTTATTGAATAAAATGACTAAAAGCATAATTCCTAGGATTGATTTCAAGAAATTCCAGTAAATCTTTTTCATCTTGGTTTTAGCCTGAATTTGGTTTAAATAGCTTTTCATCAAAAGATTTATGGCAAGCTTAATAAATTTAATTGAAATGCTGATAACATGGAAGAGGGTAGAAAAATAGAGAGAATTGTATATAGTCCAATAGTCGGAGATATCTTTCATTATGGGCACTTAAAGCTACTAAAGTTTGCTAATTCCCAGGGGGATTATCATATCTGCGGGGTCTTAAGTGATAAGGCTGCTAAGGATGCTAGAAACAAACCAATATCAAATCTTGATGAAAGACTAGAGGTAGTTAAGAATCTAAGGTTTGTAGATGAAGCTATTGTTCAAGATCAAGTTGATCCTACTGAAAATTTAAAGAAGATACATGAAAGATTTAAGGATGCTAAAATTATATTGGTTTATGGCTCTGGATGGAAAGAAATTCCTGGAGAGGATTATATAAAAGAAATAAATGGAGAGATAAAACAACCAACACCAGAATTAAGGATTTCTGAAGTTAATATTATTAATAGATTACTTGAAGAGTATAGGGGGAAGTTCAGGCATTTTGAAGAATTTACCAATTATTTCAGGCTTAAGGATTTTATATACTATGACAAGGAAAAGGCAAGAAAGACAATTGTTTCAACTAAAGCTGATACTTTAAGATCTTTGTTTCCTTTTTTAAAAAAATCAAAAGTAGAAAAAACATTTGTATTTACTTCTTCTGAATGGGATGAAAATAAACAAGATTTGTTATCAAAGATTAAAGAGGAGTTTTCTCCAGGAGATATTGTTGTCAGAAGTTCTGCATTAAATGAAGATACATTTCAATCGTCTATGGCAGGAAGATTTTATACTGAATTAAATGTTAAATCAAATGACATAAAAAAGACTGAAGAAGCAATAGAAAGGGTTGTTAAGTCTTACAAGGATGGTAATTTTGAAAATCCATTAAATCAAATACTTATACAATCCCAGACAGAGAATATTAAACTTAGCGGGGTTATTTTTACAAGAACCATTGAAAATAATGCCCCATATTATGTAATAAATTATGATGACACAACAAATTTAACCAATAGAGTTACTTCTGGATTTGAAAATAAAACTGTAAAGATCTCAAGGTTTTGCAAGCCTGAAGATTATCCAGGAAATTTTACAAAATTATTTGAGGCTGTCAAGGAAATAGAGGATTTGATTCCTGGAATAGCTTTAGATATTGAGTTTGCTGTAACAAAGGATAATGATATTGTCATATTTCAAGTGAGGCCAATTGCTGCAAAGCATCATG
This sequence comes from Candidatus Woesearchaeota archaeon, assembly GCA_016203135.1. Classification (GTDB taxonomy): domain Archaea; phylum Nanobdellota; class Nanobdellia; order SCGC-AAA011-G17; family JACPNG01; genus JACQNI01. The sequence goes on along the minus strand of JACQNI010000089.1, from coordinate 12,240 downwards.
ATGATGAAGTAGTTGATAATGAGATAAGAAAAAAGGTAGAAAGCATAAAAACAAAGTTTTTTGAATTATCAAGGAAAAAGGAGCATATTTCTGGAGACTTTAATTGTTTTGGAGACATGCCTGACTGGAATCCTGCAGAAATCATAGGAGATAATCCAAATCATTTGTCTTATTCTTTATATGATTATATAATAACAAATGACATATGGCATAAAGCAAGATCTTCCCAAGGATATAATAATGTAAATCCTGCTAGATTGGTAGTATTATTTGGAAACAAGCCATATGTTGATGTAAGGAATACATTCAATTCTTTTATACCAAATTCTATTAATAGAAGTCTAAGGGAAAAACTTGTTCATTTTTACATGAACAAATTGAAAAAAAATCCAGAATTACAAGATAAGGTAGAATTTGATATTGTTTATACCTGCTATGACTTGACTTTTGACAAAAGAAGCAAGGAATTAATTGAAGCTGGTTTTACTAAAGAAGAAGTAGAAGTTTTCAAGAGATCTTTGATTGAATTGACAAACAAGCTTGTAAATAATTCTGACAAAGACATTGATGAAGATATGAATGCTGCAATCAAGATGGAAGAGTCAAGAAAAAAAACAAAAGAAAACATGAAAAATTCAAATGACCCAAAAGATTTAGTAAAACAAGCTGTATTTCTTTTAGATGATTGCAAGGAAAATGGAACTTTGCAATTTTCCAGGGTTGCAAGGCTTGCATTTATAGGAAAGATATTGCTTAAGAGCATGGTCAAGGAAAAAATTATTGATGAAAAATTTTATGATAATTTTTTAAATTCCATAAATACTGTTGCGACTGAAATAAATGCTCATTTTAACCAACTTGTTAATGGAAAATTAACCCAGGAAGAATTTTTAGAGAGATATGGACATTTAAGGCCTGGAACTTATGATATAACAAGCTTAAGATATGATAAAAACAATAATATCTTTAACAATGCAAACATAGTTAAAAATTCTGAGAATAAAAAATCAGAATTTGTTATAGATAAAGAAATTCATGAAAATATTTCAAAGACTTTAAAGGAAAATGGACTAGATTTTAATTCTGAAAAATTGTTTGAATTTATTCAAGAGTCTTTAGAAGGCAGGGAGTTATTAAAATTTGAGTTCAGCAAGAATTTAAGCCATGCTTTAGAATTAATTTCTGATGCTGGAAAGGTTATGGGATTTACTAGGGAGGAATTAGCTAACTTGGATGTTGAAACCTTAATTGATTTTGCCAAGAATGGCAGCTTTGAGACAAAGGAATTTTGGAAAAGCCTAATAGAAGTAAGAAAGCAAGAAAGGACATTGAACAATAAGCTTTCCTTACCTTCAGTTGTATTTTCCCAGAAGGATTTTGATGTTGTTCCTTATTACATGGCGAAACCTAATTTTATAACTAATAAGAAAATAGAAAGCGAGATTGTAGACTTAAGCAAAATGGAAAAGGAAGATCTGCCAGACTTAAGGAACAAGATAGTAATTCTTGAAAATGGTGATCCTGGCTATGACTGGATTTTTACAAAGGATATAGCTGGATTAGTGACAAAATACGGCGGGGTTGCATCGCATATGGCTGTTAGATGCGCTGAATTTGGGATTCCAGCAGCTATTGGATGCGGTGAATCATTCGAAAGGTTAAAAAATTCTTCTTCTATTTTATTAGACTGCGAGAATAAAAAAATAGTTCCATTGAGGGAGTAAAATGTTAATAGCTATTTCACAAAGAAATGACAAAAACAAGCATGGGGATTTAATTGACAATCTAGAAAATAATTATGTAAGTTACTATGAGAAATTTGGAATAGAATTGTTTGTAGTTCCAAATTCAAGCAAAAACTTGGATATTTACTTTAAGAAACTTCCTATTGAAGGGATTATCTTGACTGGTGGGAATGATGTGAATCCTGAGCTTTATGGAGAAAAAATTAAAAATGGAATGAGCATTACTAATGAAAGGGATAATACTGAAAGAAAATTAATGGACATTGCTGTCAAGAGAAAGCTGCCTGTTTTAGGAAATTGTAGAGGATCTCAATTTATCAATGTTTATTTCGGAGGAAAATTGATTAATATAAAAGAAGTTATTGGGGATAAAGTAAATCATGTTGCTTCTGTTCATGAAGTTGAAATCGTTGATGAAAAAGCAAAAAAATTATTTGGAAGCAAAATGGAAGTGAATTCTTATCATAATTATGGAAGCGATAAAAAAAATTTATCTCCTAAGTTAAAAATATTTGCAAGGGCTAAAGATGGAGTAATAGAGGGATTTTATCATAGTGGCTTGCCTATTGTTGGAATAAACTGGCATCCAGAAAGAAAAAGTCTAAATGAAAAAGAAAATGAAAAATTAATCAAAGCTTTTTTGAATAGGGAATTGTTTTGGAAATAAAATTTATAACTTTTTTACTTCGTATCCATTTTTTTCTAGCATGGCAATATAACCATGTTCTGTTAAGAAGTGAGATGTACCAACTGCAATAAGAGTTCTTCCAATTTTTATATCTTCTTGAGTCTTAGGATACCATAATGCTGTTCTTCCGTGACAAACATTATCTACAAATTCTTGATCTACTGGATTTTTTGCTTCAAAACTTTTTAGTTGTGCCTCTAAGTCTCCTTTTTTATATGATCTAATTTGATCATTATTAAAAAATTTTCCAGATTTTACCTCTTCAATCTCTTTAAATAATATTTGTTTTTGAGCTTCAATACTTAAACTATCATAAATTTTTGAGTATTCATCTGGTTCGTCTAAACCAATTATTTTTATTCCAGATGATTTCATAGCAAATCTAAGAGAATTGTCTAATGTTGGTATAGATTTATCTGTTTTGGTTTCATAATTTTGAATTATTTTTACTAAATCGATTGCTTCAGATCTTATATTTAAGATTTCTTCTCTTTGTGGTAATATAATTGATCCAAAAAATCTTTGCTTAAGTTCTTTTAATCTTTTGCAAGCGGCTAGATATTCAATTTCTTCATCAGAATAAGCGATGCTTGAAATTTCTGAAGTTATATACCATAATTTTTTTCTGTGCATTTCATCAAATTTTTCTTTTATCTCTTCTGGAAAAAGGAATCTTTGATAATGTTCTTGGAAAAATGAATGCATATTATCTATTTCATCTTGGGTTAGAAAATCATCTATTCTCTGACCTTCTGGAAGAGTAATGTGGCGTTCCTGTAATTGGAAGTCTTCTGGTGTTTCTACATACATAACTCTTACTTTTGATGCTAAATCTTTTGTTGATTCTTCTATTGACTCATCTTTTTCTTTTAGGTGAGCTGTTCCAAGTAGATAAGAAACCGCTTCATTCTTTTTTACTTGCCATAAAAAAGGTAATTTTGTCATTTAAATTATTGAATAAATAATATCTTTAAACATTTATCATTTTCTTACTCTCTGAGAAATTTAATAGATCATTATGGACTTGTAAAAAGATCCCTATTGGAGTAGCATAACAATCAGTTTTATTAATATGTATAGAACCAAAATTGGTTTTCATCCGCTTTATATTTGATCTTATTTCTAAATAGTCAGATCCATCGGTTTCATAATATAAAAATTCAGCATTACACAAAGGTGAATAAGTTCTGAAATCAGGAGAAAAGTGAAATTTGAGAGAAGTGCCATTAGAAGAGCTTTCTAAAAGATCCTTTCTGGAAGCTAACCATCTAACTTTATTAACTTCTTTACTGGTAATAGAAGACAAAACTTTGTGAAATTTTTTATTCCAATTTGGAATTGCAAAATAATCAGCGAGAAAAACATCAAGAGGCTTATCAGAATAATAAGTACTGTCAAAGATTTTATTTATCATAAAATTAAGATTAGATTTCTTTTCTAGTTTTTCCATAAAATAAAGATAAAAAAATAGGGCTTCTTTATCCACCAATAGGACATTAAGACTCTTATTAGTCTCATCTAAAGCTCTATTGTCCATAGAGACTCCAATTCCTAACCCTTGGGCTACTAAATCAGGTTCACCTGCATTATAAAAAATAAGTCCTTCTAATGATTTATCTAATCCAATTTCATTATCTATTTCAAGATTTATTGATCTACTAGAGGCATGGTTAGTAATTTCTTGTCTTAGTAAAGTTTGAAATTCAACATATTTCTGGTCGTCTAATGAATCGATCCTTATTTTAAATGGCCTACCATAAGCATTTGTGCGTGTGTCTTTTAAACTGGGTTTGTTTTGTCTAGGAGAATAATGTGTATGATTCTGTATCACATCAATCCAGTTTTCTCTAGATCCAACATCATCGTCAATTAAATCTCTAGCATAATGTTTAACTTTTTCCACTAATATGCATCTAGGCTCTTTACCTATGCCGATAATATGACTTTTCATTTTATAATCTTAATTTTTGCTCTAGAACTTCCTTGCTTTTTCCATATTCTTTGAACCATTGGGCCTGTTGTTGGAAAATTTCAAGACCAATAGGACTTAGATATGTGTTGTGAGGTGTTTTATGATAATGTAATTCTAACCCTAACTTTTCTTTTAATATTTCAATTCCTTTAAGAGGTTCCAATGCTCCACCAGTTTCTTTAAACCATTTTGTCATCGCTTCAGGATCTTTACCATCTCTACCTGCTTGCATTTCTAAGCATAAATATAAGAAAGGTTCAATATCCCCTGAATGACCTAAGGCTAATGTAAGAATTCTATCATTCTGATTTCCTTCTGTTTGTGTAAATTTATTATAAACATATGTTCCTATTCTACAAGCAATCTCTCTCAATGATATTCCTGGATCACTCTGGTTGTTAGCTTGAGTGTTATCAAATCCTTGTCTACACCAAGCATAAAGGGGTTTATTTTCTCCTTGTAAGTGTTTGTAATCTTCATGTTTTTTTGCTTCTCCCCAAATATTTGACATTGCTCTAGGCCCTAGGTTTACTGCTTCGCCAGTTTTCGGGTTTATTCCAGCTGATCCAATTAGTTCATTAATCCTTGGATTTTTTGTAATTTTTAAAGCGGGCCAATAAATCTCATCAAGACCAGTGTAATAATTAATAAGGGTGTTGTATACTATTTCACCAGTAGCTTTTGATCTATCAATTGGGGTTGTTTCAATTTCTATTGAAGTGGTATCTGTATTGTAAGCTAATCCAGCTAATTCATCTCGATTTAGTTGATTAAGTGCGTATTTTTTTATCTCTGGTATTTTTTCAGGATCTAGTAAAGCTTCTACTCCTGTTTGATGCGCTTCTGGATTATTATTTTTTGGCCCATGCCTATGTAATTTTATCAAATGCTTCATTTTTAACCCCAAATTTATAGATAATAAAAAAGTTTAAAAACCTTCCTTTTTTATCACTATAAAGTTTTAATAGAAAGATTAAAATAATTGATTGATTAATTTTATCGATAAAATGAAAGCAATAATTCTTGCAGCAGGAATGGGTACTAGATTAGCTAAGTATACTGAAGGTTTACCTAAATGTATGTTAAATTTTAGTGGAAAAACCTTGATTGAGAGACAGGTTGAAACCTTGAGAAAAGCTGGGATAAATGATATAACAATTGTCAAAGGATATATGCCTGATAAAATAAATATTAAAGGGGTAAAATACTATCTCAATGAAGATTTTGCAGATACGAACATGGTTGAAACATTGTTTGCAGCTGAAAATGAGTTAAATGATGAAATTCTGGTTTGTTATGCAGATATTTTATATGAAGAAAGAATCATCCAAAAAATTTTGCAAAGCAAAGCTGATATTGGGGTTACTGTTGATGATGATTATTGGGATTACTGGAAAGCAAGGATGGATAATTATAAAGATGATGTAGAAAGTTTAGTTATTAATAATGGAAGAATAGTTGAATTGGGGGAAACACATTGCAGTTTGGACAAAGCTAAAGTAAGATATGTTGGATTAATAAAATTTTCAAAGAAAGGGATTGAAGCTTTAAAGAAAGTTTATCATGAGAATAGAAAAAAATATTATGATAAAAATGAGCCTTGGTTAAGGTCTAAATCCTTTAAAAAAGCTTATATGACTTGCATGCTGCAGGCTTTGATAAATAATGGCTATGAAGTTGAACCAATAATAGTGACTAGGGGCTGGATGGAATTTGACAACAATGAAGATTATGAAAAGGCTAATTCTTGGCTTGAAGATGGCTCTATAAAAAGGTTTATTAAATTTTAGTAAGGTTAAGGTTTATGTCATTATTAATCTCCTTAGTTATTGTAGCTTTAATTATTGTTGTTTTAGAGCTAGCGTCTTATGTTTTAGTTAGATCTACTAGAAAAAGATTTCAATGGCTAATAACAAAGAAAGATGACGAGATACCTCTTATCGACAAAGAAGCTTTAGAGAAGACAAAATATTTTGAAAAGGGTTTTGATTCAGAACTAGGCTGGGTGAGGAAGCCAAATACAACTGGAAATGACACTATATTTTATCAAAAAGATGATGGGGATTGGGATTATAGAAAAGCTCCTTGGACTATAAACAAAAGGAGTTCTAGAAATAATCAAGATTTGGAAAATTTAAATGACAAGCTTATTTCTTGCTATGGAGATTCATTTACTTTTTCTAGGCAAGTTAATGACAATGAAACTTGGTGCTATTACTTGTCTAAATTAACCAAATCAAATGTTCTAAATTGGGGTATTGGAAATCATGGAATGGATCAGGCTTTGTTAAGACTTGAGAGAGAGTTTCCTAAAAATAAAACTAAAATTGTTATAATGGCTAATGTTCCTGATACAATAAGCAGGGTAGTAAGCTACTGGAAGCATTTTTATGAATATGGAAATGTTTGGGCTTTCAAGCCAAGGTATGAACTGGATGTAAATAAACAATTAAGATTGGTGCCTAATTTAATTGACAAACCAGAAAAATTTTATGAACTGGAAAAATATATTGATGAATTAAAAAAGCATGATTATTTTTACAAGGAAAAATTTTTGAAAGACTTAATTAAATTTCCTTATTCATTTCATGTTTTAAAGAATCCAAGAAGAAATTTAAGCATAATCTATAAAGTTGCAAAACAAACTGTTATGAAAAAATTTTCTCAGAAATATAAGGTTATGGAGCCAATGGATTCTGATGCAATGCTGGTAATAAGAAGAATAAATCTTTTGTGGGCTGTCAGATTGTATAATGAGGCTTATGCTGTTGATTTAATGGAAAGATTGGTTGATAGATTTTTGGATTTAAGCAAGGAATTAAAGTTCAAGCCTGTTTTTGTTTTCTTACCACAGAAAAATGAAGCGTTATATTATAAAAATGAAGGAGAATTTTACATGCCTTTTTTTAAAAAGATAAGTGAAAAAATAGATACAATAGATGTTACAACTCCGATAATAAATCATCCAGATATAGATTCTTTGTATTCTGAGAAAACTGTTTATGGAGCTCATATAAGCAATGAAGGAAATCAATTTGTTGCTAAAATAATCTATGGCGCTTTGAAAGAGAAGAAGCTTATATAAGGTTTTCTTAATAAATATAAACTTTTTAGTGGTAAAAATAGAAAGATTAATAAATAACCCATGTTTAATACCCCTAATGGTTTATGATGATAATTATGATATAGCTAGTAAAATAATTTCGGGCTTTAATAAAGCTGTTGGAATAGGTTTTCTGGTTTTTGTTCTTGGTGGGGGGTGTGGGTCGTATACAAACTCACATGAGTATTCTAATGGCATTAGAACCGGCATGATCAATAAGATTTCTAAAAAAGGACTTATTTGGAAAACTTACGAAGGACAAATGGCTCTTGAAGGTATAGTTTCTGATGGGCAACGTATGGGGGCAAATGTGTGGGATTTTAGCATCGACAATCAAGCAAGAAACAAAGAGAACATAGAAGAATTAGCAAAAAAAGCACAAGAATATCTTGAGTCTGGTACTCAAGTTAAAGTAAGATATAGGGAAGTTCTTTGGGGCTGGCCTTGGAGAGGCAGCACAGATTATTATATCCAAGCTGTTGAACCCGTTGAAAAGAAATAAAATCTTTAGAATTTTGAGAGAAGTATTTTTAGACTATTTTTTAGCAATGACTGAAGTTATGCAATAATATTATAAATTTTTCTTAATTTAGAAAATCATGAAAAAGGTTTATCGAGACATAGATATTGTAAGCTATTGGGAAAAGAGATGGAGAGAGGCAGGAGAAGATAAAGACTACTTTGATAACCTAGAGATATACCCAATAAAATATGCAATGCAGACAATTAAAGACAAAAATGGGTTAATTCTTGAATGTGGCTGTGGTTTAGGAAGGGTTTTGAAGCATTACCATCTTAAAGGACATAAGATAATTGGGTTAGAATATGACAAAGGAGCAGTAGAAAAAATAAAGAAACAACATCCAGATATAAATGTGATGCAAGGAGATGTAAGAAAGCTGCCTTTTAAGAATGAAACTTTTGATTACATAGTTTCTTTTGGATTATATCATAACATTGAAAATGATGTCCAAGGAACAATAAATGAAACTGTAAGATGCTTAAAAAAAAATGGAAGATTTTGCGCTACTGTAAGGGCAGATAATTTTGAAAATACTATTGGAGATTTGATTGTTGCATTCAAGTCAAGAAACAAGAAAAAGGACAAGTTTTACAAATGGTCTTTTAAGCCTAAAGAATTTAAGAAAATGGTTGAAGATTCTGGAGTAAAAGTAGAGAGCGTTCAAGTTGTTACAAACATGCCTTTTTTATTCAAAATAAAAATCTTTAGAAAGAAAGAACTGCAAAAAATTGATAAATCTACTTCATTGATAGAACCAACTGCAAGAAGCGAAGGCTTTAAATTAAACAAAGTCGGAAATTTCATATATAAAACTTTAACAACATTATTTCCTAACTCTTTTGGAAATGTTGTTGTGGTTATAGGAGAAAAGAATTAATATTCTATTTCTACATAATCTCCGGTTTTAATGTTTAAAGATTCTGCTTCATCCTTGTCTAAATGGAATTCTGATAAATGATCTTTGCCCGATCTGACAATGGCATTAAATTTAGTTCCATTTTCATGTACTAAATTAACCCTAGAACCATTTGATAGATTAAGTTTTTCTGATTCTTCTTGAGATAAATGCAGGTGTTTTTCTGCAATAATTACTCCGTTTTCCAAATTTATTATTCCTTTTGGACCTTTGATCTTTATTCCTGGAGTATTATCTAAATCACCAGAGACTTTTTTTGGAACTTTTATACCAAGAACATATTGATCTGTTGTTAGTATTTCTACTTGGGTTTTTTCTCTTAATGGGCCCACTATTCTTGCTTGCAAATCTTGTTTTCCAAGCAATGTAACTGTTTCTTCTGCTGCATATTGCCTTGGCTGCCTTATCTCTCTTAAAACTTTTAATTGATAGCCTTTACCAAACAATATTTCTAAATGTTCTTTTGAAATATGAACATGCCTATTTGAGACGCCAACTAAAATCTTGTATTTCATGTTTTAATTTAATTATATAATCTTTTAAGTATTTTGTTTAATAATATAAACTTTTTAGTGGTAAAAAATAGAAAAGTTTATATATTACTTGAAATGTTTAATTTTATGAGCGAACTTTTTAGTCATGCATATGCACTTCCTAAGGCTGAGTTACTTCATTTTAGGTTCGGTGATAGTATTGAAGATTTTGAAGGCAGACCAAATATAGAACTATATAAACCACAGGTTAAATGGGAAGAGTTGGCGAGTGTTTACGGTTTGAAAGGAGTTTCTGATGGAGAGAAGATTTTAAATTTGAAGGATAACATAAGTATACAATTTAACCCTAGTTTATGGAGTTGGCATGCAGGAGAAATGGATGATACTCCATTAATATGCACAAACTGGATTACAAATTATGATATAAAAGCTGCTAATAAGGGATATTTTGGTGATAAGATTCCATTTTCTCCAGTTGCTGTGCAATGTATTTTAAAAACTAAAGAAAATCAGATTTTGTTTGGAGTTAGAGGGCTTGAAATAACCCCAGAAACTAAAGAGAAAATCGGCAGGGGTTTATATGGAGTTTTACCTGCTGGATGGGTTACTTTTGATTTAGAAGATCCAATAGCCAAGGCTGCTAGAAAGGAATTTTTAGAAGAAGTTGGGAACTTCAGTATTACATATGAAGAATTAATTGGAGTTTTTAAAGCAAATAGACCTGGACCAATAAATACAAGTTTTGTTTATTCTTTAAGGACAGATGCAACATTTGAACATATCTGTAGGGCAAATAGGGAAGCGAACAATTTATATGAAGAACTAACTCAAAAAAAAGCTTCAAAATCACAAATAGCTGAGGAATTAAGAAAGAGAAATTTGCCACCAGATGCATATGAACATTCTGTTCTGCTAAGTATCCCAGATGATAAAAAATCTATTGAAACTTTGGTAAATTCACAACCACAAAGTTTTACAGGAATTGGTGCTGGTGCATTAATTACATATACCTTAGCCTTAGAGAGACGTGCTGAAGGATATTAAGTTAAGATAGATTTTTAAAATATTAGTTCTTAATTAATTTATGACATTAGAAAGCAAAAATGGATTTGTACTTTTAATCAGCGGTTTATCTGGATCTGGCAAATCATATCTAGCTAATTTACTAAAAGATTATTTGAATAAAGAAAGAAATAAAGACATCTATATATTGGATGGGGATGTAACAAGGAAGTTCTTTGATCATGACTTAGCTTATGGAGAAGAGGCAAGGGCTGAATCAGGAAGAAGATTATGCTTTGGGGCTAGCTTATTGTCTAGCAATGGAAAGGATGTTGTAATAACCTGCATAATGGGCACAGAAGAATTAAGAAAGATGATGAAAAACAAAGTAGACTTCATGGAAATATTCATGGATGCTGATATTAATGATTGTATAAAAAATGATCCAAAAGGAGTTTATGCAAAAAACATGAAGCTAGAAAAGCCAGACTTGAGGGGAATAGACTTACCGTTTAACAAGCCAGAAGATGCTGCCTTGGTTTTATATCCTTATAAGGAAAAACCAGAAGAAAGCTTAAAGAAACTAGTAAATTTTTTAGACGAGAAAAAACTAATCTAGTCTTTAGGAAATCCTCTTGGATCTATTTTTTTAATTTTATACCTCATTACAAAAAATTCAATAAAAATAAAAATCGGACCATAGATTCCAAATAGAATTAATAACCAGTTTAGTTTGTTTAGCAAAGCAGCAATCATTATCAATGGAAGCAATTGCTGGCCGTCATAGAAAAATTGAGTTATTATTTTATTTTTAGCTTTCTGCGTTTTTATTATATCATTAGCAACCTCGCTAAAATATCTTAAATAAACTTCATAAGCAAGCCTAGCCAAGATATAAGAAGTTGTTGCCAGGAAGCCTAAAATCAAGAATCTTGTGTCATTTGTATTTTTATAAACTCCTAGAGTTATACCTAGAAACATGGCTGTCCATTTAAATGCATCTCCAAGATAATCTGTAAAGCCGCCAAGCCTTGTTCTTTCTTTTCTTATTCTTGCCAGAGATCCATCAAGAAAATCAAGCAGATTTGATAAAAATATGACTATGACTCCGATGACTAAATATTTGTATTCAGCAAGATAAAAGAAAAAACCAGAAAGAAAGCCAAGGAAATGCGCAATAAAAGTTATCTGCATTGGAGTTATTTTGGTATTCTTGATTTTTTCAGCTATAATAAAAGATAGATTTCTATAATAAGGTATTAGAAATGCAGCATCTACATCATGCGGGTCAATTGGCTTTTTGTCTGTCATTTTTTAAACTCCTTATATCATATATATAAAGATTGTTCATTTTTTTAACCAATGGATAATCAATCTCTTTTTTGGTTATGAAATAATCAAAATTTTTAAAATCATTTTCATTGCCGATTTTGATTTCATTATTCATGAAAAAGCCTACAATCGTAAAGGATCTTCCCCTTTCTCCAAAGTAAAGATTTTCCCTATTAGTTTTATATATTTTACCATCATAACTTGAATCGATCAAAACTTTTGAGTTTCCTTTGTCAAAATTATTAAACCACAAGCCAAGCTGCATTTCATCGCTATTATACCAATATTCATTTGAATTAAAATAAATAGCTGAGTAGCTTATTAGACTTGATAAAAGAAAAAATATTATGAACAAATAAGAAATTTTTTTTAAATCAAGCTTTTTATAAATAAAATACATAATGAAAGGCAGCAGTAAAAATAATAAGGAAAATATTGTTAAGCTTGTTAAAGAGAAAATTGTAT
>JACQNI010000090.1 GCA_016203135.1 Candidatus Woesearchaeota archaeon | reverse complement strand
TTATAAAATCTCCGTAATTAAAAGCCTTATCTTTATTATTTTCTTCTGTTACATAATTAAAATTTACTAAAACTTCTTCAATTTCCTTTAATTCATCTTTATCTTTAAATACAATATCACAATCAACTGAAAATCTTGGCAGAGTATAAGCATTTACTGCATATCCCCCAATAATTACAAACTTAAATCTAGCTATTTTCTTTAAGGTTTCAAAAATTTCTTTTTCTCTAGACTGTAACATTTTGATACCTTTTTTTTATATAATTGTAAGCATACAAATACATTTCATTTAATTTTGCTAATTTAATTGTTTCTTTCAGGCTTTCAACTTTATATCCTTCTTTTTCCACAAATTTTAATTTTTTAGTTGGAATTAAAATAATATATTCCCCTATTGTAGTTCCTTTGTTGACATAATTTGGAATATTATGACTATTAAAGAAGTTTTTCCAATATCTTAAATCTTTTTTTAATACCTTGATAAAATAAGGAGATTTTTCAATACCCCTTTGAACATAAGAGTAATCACTCCAAATCTCTACAGCAGATAAGTTAGTAAAAGCGTAGTCTTTCTTTGCTTCCGTAATTATTTTGGGAACTTTAAATTCTAATAAACCTTTAATTATAATTTCTGGATTTATGCAGACATAAGTATTATCTGATTGTTTCTTAATCCACCCAGCCCTTAATAATAAAGAGAATATCTTCTTTTTCATACTTTGCCCAACTATCCAATCTAATTCAGATTGTTTGAATTCTTCTTTATCTTTATGCTTTGCAAAAAACAAGGCATAAGCTTTCAAGCCATATTGGGGTATTTCTGCCGCCATTTTATATAGTTACCTAATAGGTAACCTACTATTTAAAGGTTTCTATGGATACTTATTAAAAATAAAAGAAATTCAAACATATCGTCCAAAATTACTTCTATTCCCTATAAAAGTTAATTTTTTGTATTCTTCACTAACTCAGCCATCTCTCCAATGAATTCATCAGCCCTGTCCCTATACATCTGTATTTCCTTGCCTTTTAGATCAGCTATTTCACCATGGCTTATGTAATGAGCCAAGGCAAATATCTCCCTGTACCAGTCAACATATTTTTGTTTTAATTTTCCATCTTTTACAAAGAATTCTTTCAACATGATATCAATATGTTCTGGGCTTGGAGGTGTTTTCCCAGCAGACATCAACGCTGCATGAGCACTATCAACCATAGACCAATATATAGCATCAACAGCAGCCAATAAATTAAACTTTGCCCTTGCTAAATGCATAGGAGCCCTTTTCAAGGCATTATATATTGCCTCTCTAGAAGGTTTTATTCTTCCAGTTGCAAGCAGAACTTTTAGAGGAGTAAAGAAACCCCCAAAATCTATCAAAGGAACACCATATCTTATGACATTTATAACAACAGGCTCTCCCTTTAACATTTGATCATAAAAAGCGCTTAACGTAACAGTATTTACATGAAGTTTTTTTCCATAATGTTGTTTTGCAATCAATTCCCTTAATTCTTGCCTATACCAGGCTGTTAATTCCTCATCCCATTTTATAGAGCAATTATCAACTATTATTATAATATCAATATCACTTTTTTCAGAAGCAGTATCCTTAGCAGTAGACCCAAATAAAACTATAGACTTAACAACACTCTGAAATTTTTTATAAGCCTTTGAAGAAAAATCATATGCAATGTCATATTTCTTCTTTAATTCAGCTTCCAAATTATCACCCTTTTTTTGTTTTAATTTATTTGAATATTTATAAATTTATCCAAAGCATTTCTTGCATATACCAGTATCAGCAATTCCCCCAAACATCCAGTCTATTATGAAAATTATCCCAAAAATTATCCATATATACAATGTCCATTCAGGAGTCTTAGTTGTACTCCAATAAATAAAATCAATAACAGCTATTATTGCTGATGCCTCTCCAACATATGAAGGTGTTTCCATTTTTATTGATTAGGGGTTCCTGCAAATCTGCTTTTATCTCCTCCAATCTGTCCCCCAAGTTCTTTTGGCAGATTTGAAAAACTACTTCCATAAAATTCCTTGAAATGTAATTCTGGTAAAGTATCTCCATATCCAACACCATATATTGCCTCTTGCTCCCATATTTGAGGCCAATAAGGAGGTCTTGCAGCCTCAAATGGAGCCTTGTATTCATACAATGGAGAATTAAAATAATCCATTATATATCCTTGAGGATTTTCTTTCATCTGTCCAACATATGCCCCGGCTTCTACAATAACATTTCCTTTGTCAAAATTAAATCCAGCCTTTTCTAAAATTTTTAGTTCCTCCATTATTGGGGCATTTCCCATTCCAGGAGGTAAATGTGCATCATTGAATCCAAAATTATCAGTTATATGAACCTGCTTTACATAAGGAGCAATGTTCTTTGTTTCTTGAAGTATTTCTTTTTCAGTATACCCAGCCTTTTTCATGAAGTTTATATGCCCGACATCCCAAGTAACCCCTATAAGTTTATTTGCAGCTTCTTCTGCTTTTTTTCTGTCTATATGCTTTTCATTTACTAATCTTTGAGCAAATTTTTTTCTTGTTTCCTCAACAACTTTAGCTAATTGTGAAGCCCTTCCAAGAACCAAGTCAGGCTGATAATTTTCTAGAACAATTATAGGAGAATTATCTCTAAACTTTTCGTAAGATGAAAAAGCAGCATTAGCAACAGTCTTTACAGTATTTTCATGAGCAACCTCATTGCTTGGCTGCCATAATTTCGGTGCTGGAGCTTGATTAATAG
>JACQNI010000088.1 GCA_016203135.1 Candidatus Woesearchaeota archaeon | reverse complement strand
TTATTTCTTCATCTTTTATGCATATACTATTTCCATTATTTAATTTATCTATGTAAGAAGTCTTTTTATTTCCATTTAGGTTTAATCCCCTTATTATAATGCTTCCATTGCTTCCAGTATTTTTCTCAATGGTTACATTTCCTAAATTTAATACATCATTGCTGAAATTAAAATTAAATTCAATTAGGTTATTTCCATTGTGAATTATTCTAATGTTTCTTAATCCAGAAAATTCTTGGCTTAAATTGCTTGAGTTATCAATCAATATTTCAATATCATTAAAATTCCTATTTATGTTACTTGTATTTCCATTTAGCTTGTCTTTATTATCTAATATCCCATCATTATCATCGTCATTATCAAGATTATCAGGTATATTATCTCCATCAGTATCTAAGTTAAGTTTAAATGTTATTTTTGTCTTGTTCTCTTCTGAATCAGAGTTGTTTGCAAATAAATAAACAGTCTTGTTGCCAAATGACTCAAATGTTATGTAAAACAATTTTGAAGAGCAGTTTAAACAAACGCTTTTATTCAAGTCTTTATACATATACCATATATCTCCATATGAATCCAGGCTTGCATTAAATTTAATAGTCAAATTTGTGCTGTTTACTTCAGAGTTATCACCAGGGGAGATTTTTATAACAATTGGAACATAGTTAGCAGTAAAAACATTTGTAGCGCTTTTCTCTAAATATTTGCTTGAATTTCCGCATATTACATACCATTGATGCTTTTTTCCTGTTAAGTTTATATTGTTAAAGCTTGATATTGTATTGTTCAAAGTTGTTATATTGCTTTTTAATACATCATCTATGTATAATGAACAAGGAAATGCTTTATCTCCAGGATCTATTGCTATAAAAGTAAAATTTAATACATTGTTTGAAAAAATACTATTGTTTTCTGGTTTGATCAAGGTAAGATTTATTGTAGAAACAATAAAGCTTTTGAATTGAGTAAAATTAATGTTTCCATTGCTGTCATTTGCATAAAACCTGTATGAAATATTATCTTTCGAATTAAACTTTCCTGCCTTTAAGGTATATTTATACATTGAATTATTGCTTAATATAGTAATGTTTTCAAAATTACTGCTATAGTTTATTCCTATCCATACAGAATCTAAAAATGTATCAGTTACATTTACAGAAAAATCTATGTCTGAATTATTCAATGCAGTTAAAGTTTTATTTTCATTGAAAATATCAGGAATTTTCTTATCAGATTTTTTTACAGCTTCATAGATGTTTATCAGGCTAAAAATGTTTCCATTTTCGCTTATCTTTGATCCTGATTTAACCAATGCATTTACTATTTCCTCAGGCGTTTCTTTCATATTGCTGTCTAGATCTTGATATTGCTGCAATAATGCAACAGCCCCAGCAACATGTGGAGCAGCCATTGATGTTCCTGAGATTATTTCATATTGATCTTTATCTGTATATGTTGAATTTATATTGTCTCCAGTAGCCAATAATTTAACAAGCTTGTTTCTATTGCTATAACCAGCTATTTTATTACTTTTATCAGTTGCAGCAACAGCAGTTATGTTTTTTATGCAGGCAGGACTGGCAATAAAATTTGAATCACCATTATTGCCTGTTGCAGCTACAACACTTATGTTTTTCATTATCGCATTGTTTACTGCAGCAGCCAAGCTTAAAAAGGAATCATCGCAATATTCATCATATAATTCAGCAGTTCCTAGGCTTAATGTTATTGCTGTAATGTTGTATTTATTAGAGTTTAGATTGCACCATTCAATGCTGGAAATGATGCTTGAAATAGATCCTACCCCATTTTCATCCAAAGATTTTATTGCTATTAAGCTAGCTTCTTTTGCTATTCCCTTTAGTATTCCATTAGCTGCAACAATTCCAGCAACATGAGTTCCATGCCCATTATCATCCTTAAAATTATTATTGTCTTTAACAAAGTTATATCCATCTAAAACCTTATCCTTTAAATCAGGATGCTTGTCATCTATTCCTGTATCTATTATGCATACTGTATTTCCCTTGCCAGTTATGTTGGAATTTTTTATTAATGTTTCATGCGTTTTCTTTGCATTGACAATGTTTATTGAATCCTGAAGAAATGCTTTTACAGGCATGTCATAATCTATCCTCTCAACATTATCATCATCTTTTAATTTTTCAATACCATCTTTGGTTGCCTCTCCATAAAATCCATCTATGCTTGAAAAATTTCCTTGTATTATCAAGTCTTCTGAATTAATCCTGTCTATTTTATTTTCATCCTTTAGAACAACTATTATTGATACTTTCTCATCTGTATTTAGATTTTCCTCTATTCTAAAATCAACCTTGTCTTCTTGGCTTATAGATACATTAATTACAAGCAACAATAAAACTATCAATAATATATACACCCTCATTTTTTATCCTTTTAATCAATAATCTTTATTCCGTCCCCTATAAAACCCTTTTTGTTTTCAATTATCTCACTTATATTGCTAAAACAATCTCTTGCCTCTTTTGGAGTCATGCCAATAGATTCAAGGAATGAAACCAGGTCATTATAATTCATTAATTCTTCCTCATTTTTTGCAAAGCTCCCTGCTACAATAAGTATTTTGTATTTCCTGCAAAGCCTTATGTTCTGCATTATTCTTCCAATTCTCAAGCTCCTTTCTATAATATTCAAATTTAAAATTTCATTTATGTTTATTCCTATTGCTATATTGTTTTTCTTTGCTATCTTGCATAATACATGGTTTAATCCAGAATTCCTATTATGAAAAAAATCCTGCATTGAGTGCTTTTCAGGGCTTAAAAGAACATCAATATTTTTGCTTTCTAGAATTTCCCTGTTTATCTTGCCTTCAGCTATTACTAAGTTCTTCCTGTTTAATCTCCTTAATTGGCTTTTTTCCTTTATATGTTCAATATTTACATTGATGAATCTAGGAAATCCATTTGACTTTCCTTTCATGTCAAAACATGTTAAGTCAGCTAACATAAGAAATTGATAGAAATAGCAGTTTAAATGTTTTATTGATTAAACCCTAGCGAACAGTTATTTTGCAATAACCGCTCGCTGGGGAAAAAAGAGGTGTATAAAATATTCCTATTTCTACAAGTATATAAAGCTTTCTATTTGTTACCACTTTAAAATGGTTTTATATATAAAGGCTTAATATAATTTATAACTTCTTTATGGTAGTAAAGATAAAAAGATTTATAAATCAGGATTATTACTTTTATATATGTCAAAAAGACTATCAGCCAAGAAGATAAAATCATTACAAGAACAACGGCATAGGGGCTATTCTGTTTCAGATATAGCTAGAAAAGAAAATTTAGCCCCTCAAAAAGTATATTATCATACCGGTCTTCTTGATTATATTTTAAGTCTAGGTTGTATGTCTAGAAAAGATCATAGAGAAAATTTAGTTAGACAAAAAATAAATCCAGAAACCGGAAAGAATTATCGATCTATGAGTGAATATAATAGTTACCAAGCTAGACAAAGAATAAATCCAGAAACAAAAGAGAATTATGAATCTCTAAATGAATATAATGACTATCAAGCTAGACAAAAAATAAATCCAGAAACAGGAAAGAAATATGCATCTCTTCGTGAATATGATGAATATTTAGCTAAGAAAAGAAAAAAAATAAATATAAAATTCA
>JACQNI010000007.1 GCA_016203135.1 Candidatus Woesearchaeota archaeon | reverse complement strand
GATATAGATAACTGCATAGCTTATAACACATAGGTTTATATAGTACACTTAATAATTTATAGTATGCTAAAAAGAGTTGTAGATGGAAGATCATATTCTCACGATTTCTTGGAGAGATATAGGTTTAGGGCCATAGAACTTTATAACAAAGGAGAGAAAATAAATGAAATTGCTTATTTTTTTGGTGTACATAGATGCGCAGTTTCACATTGGATAACTACCTATAAACGCAATGGCAAAAAAGCTCTTTTGAGCAAAAAAGCAAATGGACCAAAATTTAAGTTATCTGAAAGCGAGATTAAAGAGATTGTTTCAATTCTGAATAATGATGCAACAACCTATGGATTTGAAACACCTCTTTGGACATGCAAAAGAGTACAACAAAGTATTATTCGAAAAACAGGCAAGAAAATCCATACAACAAATATTATGAGATTATTCAAAAAATTAAATTTATCTCCTCAGAAACCAAAGAGGTTTGCTTTTCAGAGAAATGAAAAAGCAGTTAAGAAATGGCTAAAAGAAGAATGGCCAAAAATCCTTAAACATACCAAAAGATGGCAGGCAATGCTGTATTTTCAGGACGAATCAGGAGTTTCTTTAACTCCTGTTCTTGGAAGAACCTGGGCACCTAAAGGAAAAACCCCAAAAGTAAAGGTTACAGGGAATCGTGGGGGATTATGTGTAACTTCAGCAATTAGTCCAGCAGGTAAAATGGTTTTCAGAATTGAAAAAGGAAAGGTTAATGCTGACAAACATATAGAATTCTTAAAACAAATAATTAAGCATCACCCAAATAGAAAGATAATTGTTGTTGAAGATGGCGCTCCAGTCCATAAAGCAAAAAAGATTAGTGATTTTGTCGAACAACATAAAGCAAGATTTGCAATCTATAGGCTTCCTTCATATGCTCCGGACCTTAATCCAGATGAGCATGTATGGGAGTATTTAAAGGCTTATCAATTAAAAACACATCAGGCTAAGAATACTGATGAATTAAAACATCTTGTCAAGAGAAAAATGCAAAGTATACAAAGAAATAATGGATTAGTAACTTCTTTTTTTATTAATACTTATGTGCTATAAATAACGCAGTTATCTATAACTTAGAAAAGGTCTGGGATATTGTAAAAAATAACCTTGATAATTTGAAACAAAACATTCTGAAAGTAAAAGTATATGTTGACTCAAAAGAAGAAGTAAGATAAAGGAAAATTAGCCAATTTGGTAGGGTTACTGTGGAAGCATTTTTATGATTTCTTGAAAAGTTCAGCTTTTTAAATAGGTAGATATTGAATTTTTACATGGACCTAAACAATTTAAAGTTAAATTCGAATTTAATAAAAGCCATAAAGGAAATGGGTTATACTGAATTCACAGAAATCCAGAATAAATGTATTCCAGCTATTCTAGAAGGAAAAGACATATTTGGGCAGTCAAAAACAGGATCTGGCAAAACAGCTGCTTTTGGATTGCCTATTTTACAAAAAATAAAGCCGGGTGAGGGACTTCAAGTCTTAATTTTGACTCCGACAAGAGAATTATGCGTGCAGGTTACCCAAGTATTAAATAATTTTGGAAAATATTCTAAAATTAAGGCTGTAAGCATTTATGGGGGAGTTGGTATTGAACCTCAAATTAGAGACATCAAAAAAGCAGATATTGTCATCGGAACTCCTGGAAGAATACAGGATCACCTGGGCAGAAAAACAATTTCATTTCAAAATATAAAATATTTAGTCCTGGATGAAGCTGATAGAATGTTTGATATAGGTTTTATCAATGTTGTAGAAAGAATAATAGCACATACGCCAAAAGAGAAGCAGACGTTATTATTCAGTGCAACTTTATCAGAAAGCGTAAATCATATTTTAAAAAAGCACCTTAAAAATCCAATAATTATCAAAAGCTCAGAATATGTTGAGCCAGAAAAATTAAAACAGATTTACTATAGCCTAGAATATTATGAGAAATTTTCTTTGCTGGTTCATTTATTAAAAAAAGAAACTTTTGGGATAGCCTTGGTTTTTTGTGCAACACGAAGAGAAGTTGATTTATTAACAAGAAACCTGAGAAAACAAGGAATTAAAGTAATGGGAATTCATGGGGGATTAACTCAGAACAGAAGACAGCAGGCTTTAAATCAATTGAAAAGTGAAAATATTAGAGTTTTAGTTGCAACTGATGTTGCTGCAAGGGGTTTGGATATTCCAAATATTACTCACGTGTATAACTATGATGTTCCGAAAACTTCTGACGAATATATTCATACCTGACTTCGCCACTTAGAGATTTTTCTCTAAGTGAAGCACTTCCCTAATTTGACATTTGAGATTTTTTGTTATTTACCAGCGTAAATTTAGACTCTTATCCTGATATTTGTCTATAAAATCCCCTAAAAGATGCTCAATTTCTGGAGAAATATTTGAAATTATTTGGAATTTGAACCTGTTTTCTGGGTACACAATAGTAAGTGTCAAAT
>JACQNI010000086.1 GCA_016203135.1 Candidatus Woesearchaeota archaeon | reverse complement strand
TCTTGGAAAAATAATATATGTAAATCCTATAATAAGAAAATATAAACATAAAGAGAAGAAAAAATTAATGAGAAAACTCGGGCTTAAAAAAGAGCCAATAGTTGTGATGCTTGGCGGGTCTAATTATGGAATAGGATTAGCAAAAAAAATAAAGGAAATTGCAAAGGAACTAGATGAAGATCTTATTTATTTTGGTAGTAATAAGGCTTTAGGCAATAAGCATTTTAGGGGATTTAACAGGAATTATTTGGAATACTTGGCTGTTTCAAAAGGAATAATAACCTTGGGTGGAATGCTGAGCTTGAGCGAGGGGCTATACTTTAAGAAACCTATGCTTGTTTTTCCAATAAAGAATCATGTTGAGCAGATTTTAAACTCAATTGCTGTAAAAAAGTATGCATGTGTAGGGGATGATAAAAAACTGAGAAAATATTTGTTTAATTTTATAAATAATCTTGATAAATATAAAAAAATGGTTAATAATGCTAATATTAAATTCAATGGGGAAAAAGAGATTGTAGAAATTTTAGAAAAAATAACATGAAAATAACTTATTTCATCTTAATTTTATTTTTGCTTCCTTTTGTTTATGCACAAGAATGCAATGGGTGCATATATCAGGGAGTATGCGTTGAAACTGGGGCTCAAAAGATAATAAACCAAAACCTTTTTTATTGCAGTGAAGATCTCGAGTTGAGAAATGCAAAGTTTTATGGGTATGAATGCAAAGAAAATTATGAGTGTATAAGTTTTTACTGCAAAGACAATAAATGCAATGATCTTAATTATGGCAAGGAATTTGATCAATATTCAAAAGCAAACAGATTGAATGAAATCTCTAAAGAACTTATAGATATAATATCTATCGTGCTTGTAATTGTTGTAGGAATATTGCTATTGCTTGTGTTGTTTGGATTTATAAATAAAAGGGGGAAATTTAGCAAAAAAAACAAAAAGGGGAAAAAAGAAATTACCTATGGGAATTACGCTAAAAATTCAAAGAGAAAAAGTGAAAAACTTGAAAAAGACATAGAAAGGTCCTTTAAGGATGTAAGGAAAAATATAAAATGAAAATATTAAGCAAAATATCAATTAAAGAGTTTCTAGGATTGTTTTTAATAATCCTTATACCAAATATATTAAGACAGGTAATATATTATATTACTTTTTTAAGAACAAATTCAATTGACTTTATAGACAGCTTTGAAACAAAACTAATTTACAACACCTTTCCTTTTATTGGGTTATTAGAAGAAATAATAATTGGGGTTGTTTTTGTATTTATCTGGTTTAATTTCAAAAAACTAAGATTCTTCAGCTATGGATGGATAAATGATGCATTGTTTGACTTTGTGTCTGTCTTGGTATGGTTTATTTTTGGATCAACTCCATTGCAATTTCTTGGACTTGGAATAATTTTTAGGTTTGTTATAAGAGAAGTAATAATTCCTTATGTAATTCTTGGACCTTTAACTTATAAACTTAAACTCAATATAAAAAAACTCAGCATTATTTATAGTATTGTTGGGGTTTTAATCATATTGATAATAGCAATTTTTTAGATAAATTTATAAATAATCAATTTGATATTAATAACTGATAAAAGTGGCTTTAGACAAAAAAGATATCTTAATTGTACTTGCAGCTTTTTTATTACTTGGCATTTCTTTTTTTGCATATAAGTTTGATGTTGATCTTACTGGGTTTTTAGTTCAGGGAAAGGCAGATTTGACAGTAAATGTAGTTGACGGAAGCAACGATCATCCAATAAGAGATGCAAAGGTATATGTAAAAGATGTAGATAAGGATGTAAAGGGAATTTATTCTGGAAGAACTGACAGGCAGGGGATGAAAACAATAAGATTAAGCCAAGGAACATATGTAGTTGAAATAACTCATGAAGATTTTTCAAGCAAGAGCTTTAGTGTATTGCTTCTTGATGGCGATGAAAGAAAAGTAAATGTTGTTTTATATCCTAGTGGCTATGCTAAAACTTGTTCTGATAAGACTTCATTAGAAAGCTGTTCAACCCAGCCATGGTATTGTGATTCTGAAGGAGTTTTGACTAGAAGATGTGATTTGTGTTCCTGTCCTCAAGGCTTGAGATGCACTTCTGATGGAAGCTGTGTATAATCTTTAGAATTTTAAACTTTCTTTATAAAAAATTAAACTAAGGACGACTTATTGCTTGAATTCTCCTACTTCCTCCTTTTATAAAAACGGTTATTCCTTCTTTTTCTCCTAGACTTAACCTATCTTGTTCGATCAATTCTTCTAACTCATTTAATTCAAGATTAGTCTGACCGCACACCCTGGTTCCATCCCATAAAGCAGTATAATTGCTTTTTATGTCATCTAAAGGGTCTATGCTTCTTGTTGATCTAGAAATATAAACATTTATTGCTTGCTCTTTTAATTGGTTATATCTATCTGGATTTTCTTTTTTAAAATCATCAATAAAATTAAGGATATTATATGTTGAAATAGTTGAATCTGCCATAAAGTAAAAAATTTTATTTTATATATAAAGATTATTATCATAGAACAATGAAATTAAAATATTTATATAAAAAGCGAGCCGGTTGGATTTAGAAAATAGCCTATAATGCAAAAGGAACTAATCATAATTATCTATGACGAATAACCAAAAGATTTAAATAGTTATAACATGTTATAACATTAATATGGAATTAGTTAAGGCGGCAGTTAGAGTAGGAAACTCGGCAGGAGTATTATTACCAAAGAGATATTTAAATTCCCAAGTAAAAGTGATCTTAGAACCATTAAATATTGAAAAAGAGGTTATTAATATTTTAATGGGAGAAAATATATTAAAAGAAGTAATGGGAGTTTATCTAACAGGAAGTTATGCTAGGAGGGAACAAAATATTGAAAGTGATATTGATATTTTAGTTATTACAGATAAGATAAATAAGAGAATTGTGAGGGAAAAATATGAACTAATTTACATTTCAAAAAGAGAATTAGAGGATCAATTAGATAAAAATGCTCTTCCAGTTTTGCCTATGATTAAGGAAGCCAAAACAATTATGAATGAAAGTTTGATAAAAAATTATATTAATAGTCCTTTAACTAGGAAAAATCTTAAATGGCATATAAATACTACTAAATCAGCCATAGAAGTGATTAAAAAAGACGTAGAAATTGCAAAAGAATTAAAAGAAAAATACATAAATGATGCAATAGTTTATTCTCTTATTTTGAGATTAAGAAGTTTATATATAATTGATTGCATAAGAATGGATAAAATGCATAATAAAAAAGAATTTCTAGGATTAATAAATAGAATAAGTGGTTCAGTAGAGGCTTATAATGGATATCTAAGATCTAAAAATAATCAAAAAGCTAAAAATGTTCTAACAATAGAAGAAACTGAAAAACTAATAAATTATATCAATGAAAATTTAATACAACTGGAAAAATGGTTAAAAGAAAAAAAAGATTAATAAAACAAGAAAAAGGCCTGTTAAAACAAGCTGAAGAACATAGACTTAAAATAGAGAAAGAACCAGGCAGAAAAGATACTACTCACGAATACTGGAGAAAGGAAATAATGGGGTTTGAGAGAAGGGCTAAGGAGAGGATAAAACTATTGGAGAAATTAAAACCAAAGAGAAGGAAAAAACAATTAAGATAAAAGTCTACTTCTAAATAAGCGAGCCCGGTGAGATTCGAACCCACGACCTATTAAGCAGTATTTCTACTTCAGCTTAGGAGGCTTTAGCGGATAAAACTGTCGCTCTATCCAAACTGAGCTACGGGCTCAATAGAATTTACTCTAGGCAATTTAAAAACATTATGTTCTTATTTCAATCTTACCTTTAGAATGCAAGGCACTTAAAACACCATTGCCTAGCTTGCTTTTTCTATGAATATTTATTTCCCCTTTTTTTGAAGAGGTTGCAGAAAACAAAAACTGATCGTTTATGAAAATGTCAACTGGGTGATTTGACTTATCTATGTAAAAAGTAATATATTTTGATGTTTCCTCTACATTATATTTTAAGCTTGTTGTTTTTCCTTGAAGTTCCCTTATATCGATGTTTATACCTATGGCTTTTTCAATCTGTTCTATATTCTTTCCTTGCTTACCGATGATTTTTGCTATTTCATGATATGGAACATAGATAACTGCCTTGTTGTCAGCAACAAGCTCAACTTCTATTTCACTTGCATACTTGCTGAATTCTTCTTCTATTTTTTTTATGGCTAAATCTTTTATTGGAGAGGTTTTTATTTCTTTGTCTATTGGAATTACAACTGTTTCTTCTCCATAGCTATATATTTCATATTCTAATATATTTGTTTCAAAATCACGAACTTCGACAACAGGTCTTGCAAGATCTGCTTCTGCCATTCCTGTAGGAACTTTAACTGTCATTTTTAATGTCAAGATTTGTTTTAGATTTCCGTTTTCCATGAAGATTATTGTATCTAGAACACTTGGCATCATTCCGGTTTCCATTCTTGAGATAAATCTCTGAACTGCATCTATTGGGGAAGCTGAGTGTAAAACTCCAAGGCAATTGCTTCCTGCAAGTCTTAAGTCTATATACAATTTAAAATCCGGGGTATCTCTTATTTCATCAAAAATTATATTGTCTGGCCTTGATAAAAATAAAATATCATGTATTTCTTCGCTTGAAGTAAAGCTTTTGCTGTATTGAGTTATATCATCTGACAATTGCAGGTCTCTTGGTGATTCAACTGTTTTAACAATTTTTCCGTTGTTTGCATAGTATTCTGCCAGCCCTTGTGCAAAAGTAGATTTACCAGAGCCAACTTCTCCTGCAACAATAATGCCTCGAGCTTGTTTTTTTATTCTTGTTGATATTTCTTCTGACAATTTATAATCTTCTAGGTTTAGTTTTTTAATAGGCCTTACTGCTGTTATTTCCCAGCCGTCTGAAACTGGAGGTTTTACTATGACTATTCTGTAATTTTTATGCTGAACAATTGTAGAGCCTTCTCTTGAAATTTCAACAAATGTTTTTTCATCTATGACTGATCTTTCTACTACGTCTTTTGCAATCTGCTGAATTTCTTTTTGAGTCAGTTTTTTATCATTAATTTTTACAAGATTCCATGTTCCAGGAAAGCCTTTTTTTGCAAGTGGAAAGCAGTCTTCTTTTAGATGAACCGACATTGTTGTTTCATCAAAGAATTTTTCTATTTCAAGCTTTAACTTAGGAATTTTTAACTCGAGAAAATTTACTTCTAAGCCAATGGCTTTTGCTGACTCTGCCTGGACTTTATCAGCTGTTATTAATACAGCCCCTTCATTGTAAGCAAGATCTACTATCATTGAATCTATTTCACCAAGCTTTGCATTTTTGATTTGATAATTTGTTGGCCTTAAACCTATAAAATCTAGGTCTATCTTTCCTTTTGATTTTAATCTTTGAAGTTCTTGTAGCTCTTCTAGTCCTAGAAAACCAGTTTCTTGTTTTTTATTGGCTTGATGTTCTAGCTCTGCAAGAACTGATTTTGGAATCAATAATCTTCCTTCTATCTTGCCTTCATTTACAAGCCTTGAAACAGCTTTCTCTATTATCACTGAAGTATCTGCTATATAGTTCATTATATTAGTTCTAGAAGATAGTTATTTAAATCTTATTAATTTTGATTGAAAGTAATTAAATTTTTAATATGTTTTTGGTAAATTAATTTTTGGGGATTCTGGAAGTAAGCTTTCTTCGTGGATACGTAAGGGTTCTAAATTTTTTGCGCCTTCGGCGCCACTTATCCCAAAAGCACAACCGTCTCTAAGGTCGCCAAGATCGTAGCCAAAGACAACAAGCCTACGATCGAGGAGCCAACTCGAATACAAAGCCGAAACTCTTACAGTTTTTTCATCTATAGATTTAAAACTCCATAGATATGGTTTACTTTTAAATTTATCAGCAACTTCTGCCAGTTTCTCTGCTCCTTTTCCTCCTTTGTTTAAAGCAGTAACAAAACTATTCTTAGCTAATTCATACGATTCCATCTCTTTAATTTCATAACCAAAAGGGGCCAGCCATAACCTTCTATCCTTGCTATAAACTGCTCCATTCTCTTCTTTTGTTCCAAGTATAGATTCTAAACCTCTTGTAGATAATGCTTGGAATTCTTCTTTATCGTCTTCATCATAAACAAAAGCACCAGTATTTGGCCTATAATCTATTCTTGTAAAAGCCAATAGCAAATTATTTTTCATTATTTTTTTAATTTCCTTGAATTCTGGTTCTTCTTTTTTTGTTGTAAAAGCTGGATGTACAAAAGAAGTTGTTTCTGCCATTGTTGGCTTCTTTAAGCCTGCTTGTTCTATAGAATTTCCTACATTAACATAAGTATCTGGGCCATATTTTTCATATGGAAAAGTTAGGATTTTGCCTTGATGAGGAACTCTAATTAAAGTCCTAGGTATTTCTGGTCTTATTATTTGGTATTGTTTCTCTTGAGTTTCCATTTTTTATCTTAAGTCTTATATTTTGATAAAATATATAAGGTTTTCTATTGTTATCTTTTTATAGTAATTAATTTATTCAAGAAGCAATAGATCTGGGTCCTCAAGCATTTTTATCATATCATTAACAAATTTTGCAGCTTCAGCACCGTCTATAATTCTATGGTCAAATGTAAATGATAAAGGCAAAACATCTCTGATCCTTATATTAAAATCAATAATTTTTGGTTGTTTTTTTATTTTTCCTAAAGCAAGAATAGCACATTCTGGATAATTGATAATTGGGGTTGAATAAATTCCTCCGAGACTGCCGACATTTGTTATTGTAAATGTGCTGCCTTTTAGGTCTCCAAGATCTATTTTTCTTGTTTTGGCCTTTTCTGCAAGTTCATCTATTTCTTTTGCAATCTCCAATATGCTTTTTGAATCAGCATTTTTTATTACTGGAACTAGCAAGCCGTCTGGGGTATCTACTGCAAATCCGATGTTATAATATTTTTTTAGTATTATTTCTTCTTGTTCTAGAGAAGAGTTTACATATGGATGGTTTTTTAATGATAATATAATTGCTTTCATAATAAAAGGTAGAAAAGTTAATTTTATATTTCTTTTTTCTGCGTTTAATTTTTCTTTTTCTCTTAGCTTTACTAATTCAGTTACATCAGCTTCATCTGTATGGGTTACATGGGGAATTGTTGAATAGCTTTGAGACATATTCTTTGCGATGGTTTTTCTTATTCCTTGCAAGGGTATTCTTTCTACATATCCATAAAAATCATATTTTTTAACTATCTTTATTTCTGTTTTTTTATTTTCTTGTTTTGCTAGATTTTCTATGTCTGATTTTGTTATCATTCCATTCTTGCCAGAGCCATTTATTTCTGCAAGATCTAGGTTTAGATCTTTTGCAAGCTTTCTTACAGAAGGCAGTGCCAGAATTTTTCCCATAGAGGTCTGCTCTACTTGTTTAACTTTTGGTATTTCCTCTTCTGATTCTTCTAGTTCTCCGACAACAGAAACTGATTTTTTAATGGCTTCTTTTTTAATTTCTTTTTCTCCCTTGTCTGCAATTGTAATTAAGATATCTCCGACTTTTATTGTTTCATGTTCTTTAAAATGAAGTTTTAAAACAGTTCCTGATACAGGGCTTGGAATGTCTGCAACAGCCTTGTCTGTTTCTATCTCTGCTAAATTTTGATCTTGCTTTACTTTGTCTCCAACTTTTACTTTCCATTTCAACAAATGTCCTTCTGTTATTCCCTCTCCTATGTCTGGAAATTTAAACTCGAACATTTAAAACTCCATAACTTTTTTTATTGCCATTTGGATTCTTTTTTCATCTGGAAAATAATAATGCTCTGTTTTTGGCAATGGTATAGTAATGTCAAAGCCTGTTACTCTTTCTATTGGGGCTTGCAAACTTAATAATGCTTTTTCATTTATCAAAGCTGAAATCTCTGCTGATAAACCTAAGGTCTTTGGGGCTTCATGGACAATAACAACTTTTCCTGTTTTTGAAACTGAATTAATTATTAAATCAACATCTAATGGAGACAAAGTTCTTAGGTCGATTATTTCTACTGATTCTTTTAGATTTTCAACAGCTCTCAATGAGGTTCTTACTAAAGAGCCATAAGTGATCAAAGTTACATCTGTTCCTTCTTGAACAATATTTGCTTTTCCTATCTCTATTGAATATTCCTTTTCTGGAACTTCTTGTTTTATTGCTCTATAAATTTTTTTTGGCTCAAAGAAAATAACTGGATCTGGATCTCTTATAGCTGAAATTAACAAACCTTTTGCATCATAAGGGGTAGAAGGAATAACAACTTTTAATCCTGGGGAATGAACATAATAAGTTTCTGGTGCTTCAGAATGATGCTCTAGTGCTTTTATTCCTCCGCCGTAAGGGGATCTTATTACCAATGGAACAGTAAATCTTCCTCGAGATCTGTTTCTTAATCTTGCTGCATGGGTAACAATTTGATCAAATGCAGGAAGCATGAAGCCTTCAAACTGAATTTCAGCAACAGGCTTTAATCCATTGATAGCTAGACCTATTGAAACCCCGACAATTCCTGATTCAGATAATGGTGTATCAATAACTCTTGATTTACTAAATTTTTTTAAAAGACCTTCTGTAACTCGAAAAACTCCTCCGTCTATGCCTACATCTTCTCCAAGGACTATTATAGATTTGTCTTTAGACATTTCTTGTTTTAATGCTAAGTTAATAGCTTCAACCATATTAAGCTTTGGCATAAGAACTTTCACCCTTAGTAATAAATTCATAATTAAATTTTTTTTGTATGGCCGTGAGGAATTTTTCTTGGATTAAATTTTTATCTGGAGTATAACCCAACATATCTTCAAAACTTGTTATTCCTACTTGATCAAGTTTGAAACCACAATGGTCTATCAACTTAATATTTTCATAAGAATTTTTATATATATTAACAGAAAAACCTCCGTTTGATATTATCCTACTGCCATTTACAAAGTATCCCTGGGCCAAAAATTTTTCTTTTTTTCCAGAACCATTAGAGTGCCAAACGCAAGTATAATCTCTGTCTATTGTGCTATTATATTCTTTTCCTAAAAAGGTAGCTGCCCCAAAAATTCTAGAGACATCATATGCAACTTCTTCTATTGCCCTAAGGTAATTCCATTGGCCTCCAAATCTGCTTACATCAACAATAGGATAAAAAATTAATTGGCCTGGATTAAGTAAAGTTGCACCTCCGCCTCTTTTGCTTTTATAAAATTCTATGCCCATTTCAGAAAGTTCTTCTATTGTAATATGTATTTTATTCCATTCCTCATTTGATCCGGTAGTTATTGTTGGCGGGTGCTCTGCGATTAAGATTGTATCTGGAATCTTCTCTTGTGCCCTTAATTCAGATAACTGTTTTTGCTTTTTCTCCACTTCTTTAAACCTTACTTTCCCAAGTTCAATAACAATTAATTCCAAACTCATTCACCAACCTCTTTTAAATAATCTGATTGCTCTTTTAGTTTTTTTGGCATTGATGAATATGCATACTTGAAAATTTCTTCCTTGTCTTGAGGTTTTACAGATTCATATTTCTTTACAGAGTTTTCAATTAAATCTGTAAATTTTTTAGTTATCTTGTCTTCATAGTTTTTACTCCAGAGATTGTTTTTTTGCATGTATTTTCTTAGTCTTAGTATTGGGTCTTTTTTTTGCCAATATTCAAGCTCTTTTTTTGCTCTATATTTTGAAGAATCATCAGCTGTTGTATGATCTCCAATTCTATATGTAAAACATTCTATTAATGTAGGCCCTTTTTTTGCTCTTGCTTTATGCAGTGCATCTTTTGTTGCCTTGTAAACAGCAAAAACATCATTACCGTCTACTTGAATGCCTTGAAAGCCATATGCAATAGCTTTTTGTGCAATTGTTTTTGATTTTGTTTGATTTTCTCTTGGAACTGAGATTGCAAATTGATTATTCTGGCAGATAAAAACAACTGGTGCATTAAAGACTCCTGCAAAATTCATAGCTTCATGAAAATCTCCTTCTGAAGTTGCTCCATCCCCAAAATAAGTCAAGAAAGCTGTTTTTTCATTTTTAATATTTGAAGCCATTGCTGCACCGACAGCATGCAAAGTTTGTGTTGCAACTGGAATGCAGACTGGAAAATTATTCTGATCTTTTGGAATAAACATTCCTCGTTCATCCCCGCCCCAGTACATGAAAAGCTTTTCTGGAGACAAACCCCTTAACAAGTAAGCTCCGGATTCACGAAAAGAAGGAAACATCCAGTCTTTTTTTTCTAGTGCATAGCTAGAGCCGATTATTGTTGCTTCTTGGCCAAGCATAGAGGCATAAGTTCCAAGCCTTCCTTGCCTTTGTAATTTTAATGCCTTGTCGTCAAAAATTCTTGTCAGAAGCATGAATTCATACAAAGAAAAGATTTCTTTTTCTGAAATCTTTGGCATTAGTTTTTTGTCTATATTTCCATTTTCATCCAAAATGCTTAAATGATAAACATCAAAAGAGTCAATAATTTTTAAAGGCATTTTATTCAACAGCAAATTTTTTTAGTTCTTCGTAGGATGTTTCACCGCAGATCCACTTTTTTGTCTTTTCATTGTAAAAGAATGGGACTCCGCCGCATTTTCCATTATCTAGGCTTCTTAATAGGCTAGCATTTCTTTCATTGTGCCAGACTTCAATCTTCTTAAATTGAATTTTTTTTTCTTTTTCAAGTTTTTCAATAAATGGATCCATCTTATGACAGTGAATACACTCAGTCCCGAAGAAAAATAATAAAGCCATTTTTCATCTTTTTTATATATATTATAAAAATTGAACCTATAAAAATTTATCGTTTAATGTTTCTTAATATAGTTATAAAACCTGTAAAAAGGTGCTGAGAATTAGGTCTTGATCTTCTTTCATCTATTAGCCATTCTCGCTGAATATTTTCTAGAGTAATTATATGAACAAAATCCTTTGCATCTTCAAGCAATTTTTTAACTTGGCTTACATGAATGGAAAAGACAACTAAAAATCCTCCGTGTTTTAATGCCTTTGATGCGTGTTTCAGAACCTTGTATGACTCTGGCAGATCTAAGATAACTGCATCAAGATTTTTTTCTTGAATGCCTTGATAGATATCTTTGTTTTTTAAAATAATGTTATTAAGTTCTAAAAATTCAAAGTTTTGTTTTGATAATTTTAAGTTTTCCTTGTTTATATCATAGCTAATTAATTTTCCTGGAAAAACAATTCTTGCAAGAAACGATGTTAGTTTACCAGAGCCGGTTCCTGATTCCAAGACTTTTGAGTTCTGCGAGATATTGCTGTATAAAATAATAGATGCAATGTCTTTTTCTGTAATTGCTTGCGGGGATCTTTTTATCCTTTCAATCTTGTCTAAAAAAGATGCTGGAAAAACCATGAATTCCTTTCCAGAATGTGTTTTTACCATAGAAGTATTTTTCTTAAGGTCTTTTTCTTTTATAACCCCTGATTGCGTATGCAAGTCTCCAGATTTCCAGAAAAGCTTTGAATTTTCCCTTAGCAATATTTTCATTTTCTAAGTGAGAACAATGATATTAAAAACGTTTCTAAAACAATACGAATATTTATTAAGTTTAAAATTATGTCTATTTTATGAAAACCGGAGTTTTTGTATTTGATGTAATGACAAAGAAACCTATTACGGTTAATAGAGATGAAAACTTAGTTGACTGTGCTAATTTAATGGGAGAAAGGGATGTAAATAGCTTGATTATTAAGGATGAAAACAATAAGGTTTTAGGCATTGTTGCTGATGAAGATTTCATAAGAAAAGCAATGGCCAAGAATTTAGATCCTTTTAAAACCAAGGTAGAAGAGATAATGGCGATTGAAGTTATAACAATAGAGCCAGACAAAGACTTATATGATGCTGTTAAGCTTATGGGGGATTACAATATAAGACAATTACCTGTTGTAGAAAATCATAAATTAGTTGGAATTATAACTGTAAAAGACATAATTAAGGTTGAGCCTGCGATATTTGAGATTCTAAGCGGAAAAATCAGATTAAAACTGGGGACAAACCTGATTTAGTTTATTAGTTTTGAGCAAATAGCAAATCTTAAAAAGCCAACATTAAGCCTATTTTGATGGATACTAAGGGAATAATACTAAAGCCAGAATTTGAAAAGGCTATAATGGATTTGGGTTTTTCTGAATTCACAGAAATACAAGAAAAATGCATACCATTGATACAGCAAGGAAAGGATGTAATTGGATTGTCTTATACTGGATCTGGAAAAACAGCTGCTTTTGGCTTTCCTGCACTTGAAAAAGTAGTACATCAGAAAGGAATACAATTGCTTGTTCTTGTTCCTACTAGAGAGCTTTGCAACCAAGTAGCAAAGGAACTAAGGAAATTTACAAAATATAAAAAAACTGAAATTGTTCAAGTATATGGGGGAATATCAATCAATCCACAAATAGATGATTTAAGACATGCAGATGTTGTTGTTGGAACTCCTGGAAGAATTTTAGATCATCTTGCAAGAAGAACCTTGAATGTTGATCATGTAAAAATACTTGTTCTTGACGAGGCTGA
Source organism: Candidatus Woesearchaeota archaeon (assembly GCA_016203135.1). Classification (GTDB taxonomy): domain Archaea; phylum Nanobdellota; class Nanobdellia; order SCGC-AAA011-G17; family JACPNG01; genus JACQNI01. Next base: position 1,226 of record JACQNI010000086.1, on the reverse strand, counting down.
CAAGATGTTTGAGATAGGCTTTATTGATGACCTTAAAAAAATAATTTCTAAGGTTCCTAAAAACAGCCAAAAACTATTGTTTAGCGCAACAATGCCTCATGAAATTATGGAAATTGTAAAGAATTACATGAATAATCCAGAAAGAGTCAAGATGCAGAGTTATGTAGATAAAAACAAGCTTATGCAACATTATTATGATGTTGATAGGCATAATAAATTCTCTTTATTAGTGCATGTCATAAAAACCGACTTACGAGGATTAGTTCTTGTTTTTTGCGCAACTAGAAGAACTGTTGATATCATTAATAAAAATTTAAACAGGCAAGATATAAGATCACTTGGATTGCATGGAGGGATAACTCAGAACAGAAGAAAACAGATTATGGAGGCTTTTAGAGACGGCAAATTAGATGTTTTAGTTGCAAGCGATGTGGCTGCAAGGGGACTGGATATTAAAAATGTCAATTTAATAATAAATTATGATCTGCCAAAAACATCCAGGGAGTATGTTCATAGAATAGGAAGGACAGCTAGGGCTGGAGAAGAAGGAAAGGTTGTTTCATTATTATCTTCAGATGACTATGATAATTTTACTAAAATTCTTGAGGATAGATCTTTATTGATACATAAAATGAAGCTTCCTGATTTTAAAAGGGTAGAGTTTATTCTTCCTCAAAGACATAGAAGTTCATTCCATAGAAATTTTTCGAGGGAAAGAAGACGATATTAGTCTAATTTTTTCTTAACTCTAGGTTTAATTCTTTAGTTGTTGAATAAATAAAAAATAAAAAAACTGACTTATTTTTTCTTTATTGATTGTCTTGCATAGTCTACCATTCCTTGGAAATCAACAACAATTACTGGTTCATTTCCTACTACCCAAGCATCATGACCTGTTGGAAGTGAGGAAATCTCTCCTGCTTTTATATCCTCTTCAGTACCGTCATCCATTACAACATGCAATATACCAGAGAGGTGATACTGAAAATGTGGGGCTTCACAGCTTTTAGTTTTTACTAATGGCTTTACATGCTTTGACCACTTCCAGCCTGGCTGAAAAGTTGCTTTGCCGACCATGGCGCCTCCAATTTTTACTAGTTCTACTTTTCCTTTTTCAAATTTTCTGACTTCATCAGGCTTACCAAAACCCTTAACTTCCATATTTTTCATGTTTGTACCCCCTATTTTTTTAAGATTTTTATTTCTAATATATAACTTGATTTATA
>JACQNI010000092.1 GCA_016203135.1 Candidatus Woesearchaeota archaeon | reverse complement strand
GAACCGATTCCAAATCCCCCAGTTGCTAAAGATATCACGAATAAAACTAAAAATAATACTGTTCCAAATCTCCATATAGTTAATTGATCAACTTCAATAGTAAGCTTCTTCTTTTCTTCAGACATATATATAACCCCCTGTTAAATATAATACTCCAAAATAAACACCCCTATATAAATATTTTGATTAAGGGTTTAAAGTATGATATATATCTAAACTTTATATGATTGGTTAGCATAAAAAAATTTTTAAACTTCTTATAATATCTATTTTATATGGAGAAAAAAATCAATAGTTATCTAAAAGATCTTTTAGCTTCTGCAGATATAAAAGTTAATGGAGACAGACCCTGGGATATTCAAGTCCATAACCTAAAATTTTATCAAAGAGTATTGGCAGGAGGTTCTCTTACATTCGGAGAATCTTATATGGATGGTTGGTGGGATTCAAAAGCAATAGATCAGCTTATCTATAAAATATTAGATTCTGGATTATACAATTTAAGATTTAAGTTGAATAAAGAAATGATATTTAATTTTCTAAAAGCTAGAGTAACTAATTTACAAAAAAGATCAAGAGCACATGAAATAGGAAGAAAACATTACGATATAGGCAACGATCTGTATAAAAATATGCTGGATAGAAGAATGAACTACAGCTGTGGTTACTGGAAAAATGCCAAAGATTTAGATCAAGCCCAAGAAGCAAAACTAGATCTTATATGCAGAAAACTTGGTTTAAAAAAAGGAGATAAGATATTAGATATTGGATGCGGCTGGGGAAGTTTTGCAAAATACGCAGCAGAAAAATATAAATCACAAGTTGTTGGCATAACAGTTTCAAAAGAGCAGGTAAAATTAGCAAGAGAATTATGTGAAAACTTGCCGATTCAAATAAGATTGCAGGATTACCGAGACTTAAATGAAAAGTTTGATTGCATTGTTTCTATTGGGATGTTTGAACATGTAGGATATAAAAATTACAAGAATTTTATGAAGGCTGTTAACAAAAATTTAAAAGATAAAGGAATATTTTTGCTTCATACCATAGGAAGAAATAGATCCTTAAAATCAGCAGATCCCTGGATATCTAAATATATTTTTCCAAATTCTATGTTGCCATCAGCAAGACAAATTACAGAAGCTTCAGAAGTTTTAATTTTGCTTGAAGATTTGCATAGTTTTGGCCATGATTATGATAAAACCTTGATGAGCTGGCATCAAAATTTTAATAACTCTTGGTATAAAATTAAAGATAATTACAGCCAAAGATTCTATAGGATGTGGAATTATTACTTGTTAAGTTCTGCTGGGGCATTTAGGGCAAATGACATAAGGCTATGGCAGATTGTTTTTTCAAAAAATGGAACCAAAGAAACATATAAGAGTATACGTTAATAATTTACAAAAGATTTAAAAGTCAATTATCTTCTAATCTTATAATGTTCATTCATAACATAGATCCAGTTTTGCTAAGAATTGGCTTCTTAGAGATAAGGTATTATGGAATTATATTTGCCATTGGTTTTATATTAACATATTTTTTTCTAAGATACCTTTCAAGACAAAGAAATCTTGAGTTTGATCTAGATAATTTTCTGCTTTACCAGTTTCTCGGAGTCTTAATTGGAGCAAGATTCTTCGAAGTCTTCATCTATAATTTTCCCCTTTATTCATCAAATATATTCTCATGGTTTGCAATCTGGAATGGAGGCTTGAGCTTTCATGGGGGCTTAATTGGTTCAATCATAGCAACTTTAATCTTCTGTAAAAAATATAAATTGGATTTTTACAAGATAGCCGATATAACAGTCATTCCTGTTGCTTTAGCACTAGCCTTAGGAAGAATTGCGAATTTCATTAATGGAGAGCTTTATGGCAGGATAACTTCTGTTCCTTGGGCAGTCAAGTTTCCAAATGCAGAAGGCTTTAGGCATCCAAGCCAAATTTACGAAAGCATAAAAAACTTTTTTATTTTTTTTATCCTATGGTTTATCAAGGATAAAAAACTTCCTGATGGTTTTATGTTCTGGATTTTTATTTTTTCTTACTCAATCTTAAGGTTTTTCATAGAATTTTTCAGAGAGCCAACAAGGCACGGATTAATTTATGGTCTGACTTTTGGCCAGTTATTAAATATTCCTCTTATTATTCTTAGCATAATTTTCTTGCTAAAACTCCATAGAAAAGCTTTTATATCCAAAAATTAGAAAATTAAAAGCTAAAAAGAGGAATTAAATGAAAAATATTTACATCTTGTTATTGATAATATCAATGTTTTCCTTGTTTTCAATCAATGCTTCAGCTACTGTCGGAGCTAGTTGTTGTACAAATATATTTGGGGTTCTTTTTAATTGTAATGACTCAAATTGTGCTCCAAGTGGAGAAAAATGCGTGAACACTCCTCCAAATGGCATATGCATCTCATGTACAAGTTATTTGGGCAGCTGTACTCCATCAACAACTTGTGATCCAAAATCATGTGGAGGACAAACATATTACTGCAGATATCCTTATGGTTGGGTTCAAGTAGGAGATTCTAGGCTTTCTTGCAGCTCACCAACAGATTATTGCAAGCAAACTCAATGCGGTGGAATTACTGCATATTGTTTATCTACAGGTTCATGGAGTACTTGTCCTAGTGGTTGTTCAAATGGACAATGTATCGTTCCCTGTACTAATGAATGTACTTCTGGTCAAACAAGATGTTCTGGAAGTACTAAACAAACCTGTGGTTATTATGATTCAGATTCTTGTTTAGAATTTCCAACATCAACTTCTGGATCAGGAAATGTATTCTGTCAAGATGGCTGTTCAAACAACAAGTGTAATGCTTGCACCCCTGGAAATTCATGTACTGGTTGTTCTGGTGGTTTGTGTTCTACTGGTCAATGTGTTTATACTCCAGGTTGCGACTGTGTAAACAAATGCTGGGGAGATCTACAAATTAGCCCTGATAAAATAGCATCTACCTGTGAATGGGATGTTTGTCCTGATGGAACTCCTTATTGTGATTCAAGTCAATATTCAACAGTTTGTCAAGCTCAATCATGCACAAGTGAATGTGCTATTGGTTATCCAAGATGCAAGCCTGATTTTAACAATGTTGTGCAAAGTTGCGGTAATTATGATTCAGATCCTTGTTATGAATATGGCAATGATTTTACTTGCTCTTCTGGACAAATCTGCGATCAAGGAACCTGCAAAACAGCTCAAGTTGGTTGTTCAGTTACTGGTCCTGGTCCATATACCTCAACAGGCTTACCAATAAGAAAAGTTAAAGATCCTGCTAATGTCAATGTTTATCTTGCAGGAAAACCAAGCACAACTTATACAATGGCAAATGTTTATGGCATAGCACCATTGGGAATAATCTCTCCAAATGTACCTGTTGTTGCAACGTCTCAAATTATAACAGACTCAAACGGAATTTATTCTAAAAATGATCAGACAACAATTCCTGAAGCATATTCTAGATCTGGGCCATATACTTCATATTTTGTTGAAGGAACTACTGCTTATGATATTCTTCCATCAGCTACTTGTGGCTTTTTCTATATCTGCGGTAGTGCTGGTGATACTTGTACTGAAAATGTTCAATGTTGTGGTACTGGAAGTACTTGTGGTAGTGGACATTGCTGTCCTCAAGGACAAAAATGGGATATACAAAAATCTGAATGCGTTGTAACTTGTGGTGATTGTTCTTGCCCAAATAATCTATTACAATGTAACGAACAATGTAAAACAAATGGAGACTATGAATATTGTTCTAAAGATCCTAATGGATGTTATACTCTTAAGCTTGTAAAACCAACTGTTTACTAGTTTTTCTATTAAAACCGAAAAATTTCCGCCTTAATCGAAAGATTTACGGATTTTTTCTAATAACCTTTAATAATGACCTTGTACTATATACACTTAGAAATATTCGGAGGTTAAAATGCAATTAGAACAAACATTACAAATGTATGAAATAAGAAGAGATGGAGTAGATAGAATAATTAGCTATGGTGGGTTATATGAACTATTAAGTGGAAATTGTGGCGGTGGGCCTAAATCAACACCCCTTAGTGGTGGGATATACTTAGATTTAAATAAATCTACTAAAAATACAACAATTCTAAAAGAAGACCTAGGTTTAGGAGAATTATTTAATATCTATATACATCATGATAGAGGCGATGGAAGAATGGAAACTGGGTCTAGGATAAAGAAAGGAAAAGAATGATTAAAGATAATTTATATAATCTCTTTGAAAAAATTAAACACAATCCAGATAAAACTGGATTTTTACTATTTTTAGAAGAATATAAACAGAGAATGCATAATTTTCTAGAAGGAAAAATAACAAATAAACACCTCTCAGATCTAGCCATACATTTTTTTGTTATTGAAGAACAATTCTCAGATAATTTGGAGAATTTTGATAATAGGATATCTGATCTAAGAAAAGCCATGGATATAACCCATCCAGATTGGAGCGATAAGAAGAGGAAAGAATATATTAAAAAACTAATAAAGTTAGCAGATAAAATAATAGAAGATCATAGAAAAGATTGATTATCTTTTGCCAAATAACGTCATATTATGAAAACCACCTTAATGCAAGCATCTGAAATTCTAGAAGATAAATTCAAGATCAAACCACAAAAAACTAAACTATATCTCTATGATGATATTCAAGAATTCTTAAGTAAAACAAAAAATCCTCAAGCCCAATCAATGTTTATTTCAAAAGATCTATCTGCTCATGTTCCAAAAAATAGACTTGATTTAATTCTACATGAATATCATGGTCATGGTTTATATTGCGAACAAGCAAACTATGGAAAACAAATGGTTTTGCATGAGCAAAATATAGATAAAATGTCAAAAAAGCAATTAGCAGAAGCATTATTTATACATAAACATTTAAAACCGGATTTTGAAGGTCACGCTTTATGGACAGAAGATTTTGTATTAACCCAATTAAGAAGATTTGATATCTTAGAATCAAGATTACAAGAACTTAATAATCTAAGTTTTAATTCAAGATTTCATCGAAATTTAAAAACATATAGAGACATATATAATAGAATAAAACAATTTGAACAAGAAAATGGAATTTTTGAACTTTGGTATTCTCTAGGTTTTCCAAGACAATTTGATAAACAAACTTTATTTGATATTACAAAAGAAAAGCTAGGCACCAGATATAAAAATCTTATATTTTTAATACATTTTGGTTCTAATAACCAAAATGGAGATATAGATCTATGTGCAATCTTAGAAGATAATGTTAAACTAGATGAATATAAACATAGTAGAACTATAGATATATCACAATTTAACTACTCGGATTTTTTAAAGAGAATTGATTTATTTGATATACCAATAACACAACCCCTGTTAACAGGTAATTTAATTTATGGCAATAAAAAAGATTTTAATAAACTAAAGATTAAATTAAAAAATAAAAAACCTAATAAAAGAGCAATAGCCCATTTACATAGAAGAAGCAGGTGGTGCTTTGATTACGCCACAAAATATTTTTCTAACCAACCAATTACCTTAACCAATTTAGAAATAACTCTAAGTAATCTAACTTATGCAATATCATTTTATGAATTCGCTCAGAGATATAGAAATAATGGAAGGGTAATTGCAATGGATGAATTGGATAGTCAGTTATTTAAAGAGATTAGGACAAAGCTTAAAAATATAGAAAAAGAAATTGATATCAGTAATATAAATCATTTAATACTTAAAGTTAGAGAACTTTTAGAATATAAGTGAGAAATGTAATTAATCATTCAATCCTAAATTTCATTCCAGTAGGCATCTGATCAGTAACTGCCATATGAACTTTGCCAAATTCTGTTGGTTCTAAATCTTTAATATCATAATAAGACCCAATTTTTTTAAGTAATGCCTCATGCAATGACACTAAAGGTTTTTGAGGATCATAAACTCCATCTCTATCATCAGAATCGGTAATTGACTCATAAAACTCTTCTAAAGCAGCACCAACTGATAAAGGTATACCCTCATCTGTATTAAGCCAAGATTTTCCTATATTAATAAAATTTCCTAAAAAAGACGTAGCATTTACTGGTCCAGTATTATCAACAGTAACAACTGCGCTATTTTGATTACATTCTGGCTGCAAGCCTTGCCTTAATTGCCCTAATTTATTTTTTCTTATAAAAGGTTGCGAGTTATACCAAGTGATAACAGCTTCTACATCCTTCCTCACAATAGCATCAGAGCCATTAGCTATTTTAACATAACATGGAATTATATTGCTAGGATCTTTATAATGAGACAATTTACCTTCTCTTCTAACTCCAATGGTTTGTGTCAAATACTCTATTTTAAAAACATGTCCTGCTGGTCCAACTTCTCCAAGCCAATTATTATTTGTTCCAATACCATATAATCTGATTTCATCTTCATCAAAATTAATTATAGGAATTGTTCTAGTAGCATCTATGAAACCAACACTATCAGCTAATTTACCACCTTTTCTAAAATCTATTAAATAATCTAAAATATTATTACTAGATAAACTAACTAGACATTTTCCCTTTGGCATTTCTAAACTAATCGGATTGCCTTGATATTCTTTATCACAAATCTTCCATTTTGTATTTTGTGCATTTAAGGTATTCAAATTTACAACGTCCAAAGCCTCAAAAGTAACTTTGGCTAAAGGACTATAAGCAGTAGGAGAGCTAGTCAAGCCATAAAGTTTATTTGGATATATTACTCCAATAGCAGACATTGAAAACTTACCATCTAAAGTAGTTGCATGCACACTTCCTTGAACTTTATCAGGAACATTGCCAAATAACTCCTCTAGTAATCTTGCATTTTGTCTTTTTGCAGACAAATTAAAGTTGCTTGTACCTATTTGAATACCGTTATTATCTAATAATCTTAATGTTAAAAGAATATCTTTATCAGTAAAATTACTAAAAGCATACCCAGAGGTTATATTTTCAGCAATGTCTTTTTCAGCAGGAGCATTATATTTCTGGCTTGAAGGCATTCCTGGAACAGAAACTATTCCATTTGGTGGCAGTGTATATGTGCTGCTTACAGTGGTTTCAGAGTTGTCAAAGTCAGAACTTGCCCTCGCATGTCCAATTTTTAATGGTCCTACATTACTAGTTTCAAATTTTTTTGTTCCCCCAGGATTTATACTATATCTTAACTCTCCATTGTTTAAAAAAACAGTTGAATCCCCTGCTGGGTTTTTTAAGATTATTGGATCATTATATGGATTGCCGTTTGATTCATAAATGTAAAGGGTTCCATTATCAACGTTATTTCCAGGATTGTTAAGTAGTATTTCTGTTTTTATTCCAGAGCCATTAACTATTTGGGGAATATAGTTGTCTTTGGCAGCATATGAATATCCAGAAAATAAGCTAATTGGCAAAACTGCATATTTAATAAAATTAGCAGCAGTTTTTTGATATAACTTGCTATTCCTAACTTTCGAGAAAAATCCATCTTCAACCTTTTCTTCAAGTTTCATGTTAATTCATAGCCTAATTTTCTATATAAATCTAACTTTATAAATCTTTCTAT
>JACQNI010000091.1 GCA_016203135.1 Candidatus Woesearchaeota archaeon | reverse complement strand
GTTATTATAATTTAAAGTAATAATTACTTAATTTTTTTCTGTATATAGATCAGCAAATATTGCTCCTGCTTCCGATTCCATCAATTTATATAGGCTCATTTCAGTAATTCACCATAATTTCTACGTCTTTGCCATATAATTCTTTTAAGCTTTCAAATAGCTTTTCCTTGACAAAGACATTGTTTGGAATTTCAGCCTTTGCAATGTATTTTTCAAATTCCTCAAAAGAGCTTTGTTTTAAATCTGTCAGAGAGCCATTTTTTGAGATGTTTGATGTGTTTATAACATCTTTTTTTTCTATGTCTTCTATTATGAAGGCCTTATCTTTAAACAAGTAAACTTCCCCAAACTTATCTGAATACTTAAACCTTATTCTGCTTCTATCTAGTTCAGAGCTTTTTTTCCTTTGAATCAATTCAGTCATTGCTTTTATGAAAATTCTTGCTTCTCTCTTAGCTTTTTCAACCTCTTGCTTGCTTAATTTTCCCTTTTGGTAGTCTTTTCTGACTTCAATTATCAATTTTAAAGTTCTAAGCAATTTTTCTGGAACCAAACCCTTGTCAACAAGGTTTTCCTTGAATATAGAATCAATCTTGTTGATGTTTATTTCTTTTACATCACTTAAGTAAAGGGCATCCCTTGAAATAGCTATACAAGTATCATAAACATTAAGTAAATTTTCTCGCTCACTTTTTTTCTCTATCTGCTCAAATAATTTCCTAATTCTTTTTAGATAATCTTCAACATCTTTCAACAAATCATCAACCTGCTTTCCTGAAACTTCAATTATCTTGCCGTGCTCAACTTCTTTATAATAACGCCTTAGCCTTTCTAAAATGTCTACGTATTTTTTTTCAAGCAGTTTTTCTTTCTTTACAAAAATATCATTCAAAAGCTTGACAGTTTCCTTTGGAGTTGGGGGAGGTAATCCGTATAACATCAAAGCTGCTTGGGCTGGATTCAAGCTGGCCCAGTAAAGATCTTCTCCAACAACGCTTAATAATTTTTGCTTGCTTCTTATCAATAGTTTTTCGCCTATGTCCATGTTCATATCAATTGATTCAGAACTAGGCTTTATCCTTCCCATTTTAAGAAGCAATTTCCATGGCATAAATGTGCCTCGATCATATAATGGGACTCCGTCTCTTAATAAAGTAAAAATAACTGGATTTGCATCTTTTAGACTGTCCCAGAAATCAGTCAATATATATGTTTGAACATGAAAATTAGCCTTTATCCCGCAGATCTTTGCTGCTTCAAATCCCATGCCTTGTATTATTGCCCTTAACTTATCTTTTAATTCTGCCCTAGACATTCTTTTTACATCTGTGTCATCAATTACAATATAAACATCTATATCGTGCGGGTTTGAATCTCCCCTGAATAAAGAGCCTGCAGCAACATAACTTAAAACATATTTTTCAAACTTGTCTATGGACATTCTTTTATGTATTTCTGCAACTTTTAAGGCAGATATCAGACCTTTATCGTAAATAATTGCACTCATGCCTATTAAGCCAAGAATTTCATATTTGCCGTCGAAGCAGGATTCTCTTAACTCAGACAATAACATTGTTTGAGATAACATGTTCTTGTCTATTTTTTCTGTCATCTCATTTATTGTTTTTGTTAGCCTATCTTTTAATTCAAAAATATCCATCTTGCTATCTCCGTCATCAACTAAAATAAGAACATTTATCTGATCCTTTAATTTTTCTTCTTCGTCTTTTGAAACAGGCCTTTCTTTCTTTTCTTTTTCTATGTCTATTGGCGGCAATAGGGCTATGCTTATTATGAACTTGTCAAACTTGTTTAAAACATCTTTTTTTAATTTATCCAGCTTTGATTTCATAGAACTTAGCTTTTTCTTTAACTCTGGAGGGATCTGGTCAATTGTTTCTGGTGTCAGATCCATTAGATTTTGCTCTTTTGCCATTTTAGATTTTAAATTTTAGTATTATTTAAGGTTTTGGATGATTTATAAATGTTTCTATGTTTACTACCTATTAATGGTTATAAAAGAAGTATTTATAAACTATAAAAAAACAAAGATCTTATGAAAATAATTGATAGGTTTTATGATGGTTTAAAGTATGCCCTTACAGGAAGCAATTCTAGAACCGAAGATCTTGAAAGTAAATTAGAAAGATCAATAGAATCAGCAAATGTTGATTATATCACAGGAGTATACAATCGAAGAGGATTTTATGATTTGGTAAATAGGGAATTAAGAAGAAAGATAAGAGATAGTGAAAGAATAGAAGGTATCGATAGGATAAATATTCAGTTGATTTACTTTGATATAGATAATTTTAAAGAAATTAATGATTTTAATGGACATGACATTGGCGATAAGGTGTTAAAAGATTTTTCAGGTATGTTATTAAATAGCTGCAGGAGAGAGGATATTGTGGCAAGAATTGGTGGTGATGAATTTGTTTATTTCGCTTCTCATCATAATGAATCAGATTACAATGATCTAATACTAAAATTAATACCCTTAGTAAGACAATATAACTCAACAAATAGTTTTAAAGGTTGGGTTAAATTAGATTTTAGTTATGGGATTCTTATTAAAAATTTGTATATTGATAATTTCAGGAAAGGTAGGGGAAAGATTGATGGATTTTTAAATGTATTAACCGATTATTGGCTAAGAACTGCTGATAAGGATATGTATAAAATGAAAAATAGAAAGAAAATGCATATGGTAGAAACAAAATCAGCAAAAGCTTAATAAACTGCAGCTTCTATAAATCTTGCAAAATGAAAACTTTCAAAGAAACAAGGGATTTTAAGTCTATACTAGGCCAAGATCAAATTAAAAAACAATTAAGATCTGCATTGATAATGGACAGAAACATCATGCTAGTAGGACCTCCTGGAATAGGCAAAACTACATTGGCAAAAAATGTTGCAGAACTGCTTCCAGAGATAGAGGCTAATGACTGTGAATTTAATTGCGATCCAAAAAATCCTTTATGCCCTTCCTGCAAGGCTGAAAAGAAAAAAACAAAAATAATAAAGGGAATTCAAAGATTTGTAAGAATTCAAGGAAGTCCAGACTTGACTGTTGAGGATTTAATTGGGGATATAGATCCTATAAAGGCAATTAAATTTGGGCCTTTAAGTCTAGAAGCCTTTACACCTGGAAAAATTTTTAAGGCAAATAGAGGGGTTTTATTTTTCGATGAAATAAACAGATGTCCTGAGAAGCTGCAGAATGCATTGCTGCAAGTATTAGAAGAGAAAAGGGTAACTATTGGAAGCTATGATTTTGAATTTCCTGCAGATTTTATTTTTATAGGAACAATGAATCCAGAAGACTTTGCTGGAACAGAGAAACTTTCAGAAGTATTTCTGGATAGATTTGACCTAATATACATGAGATATCCTGAAACATTGGATATAGAAAAAGAAATTGTAGATAAAAAATCAAATAAATTAAATGAAGTAGAATTTCCTGAAAAACTGCTTGATAAAACAATAATGTTCATAAGATTACTAAGGCAGAGTTCAGAACTAGAAAGATTTCCTTCTGTAAGGGCTTCTATTGGATTGTATGAAAGGGCCTTGAGCAATGCATATATTTCTGGAAGAAAAAAGGTAATTGAAGAAGATATATTTGAAGCTGTTATATCTGTTATCTCTCATAGGATTAGATTAAAGCCTAGTGTTAAGTATGTTAAAACAGCAGAAGAATTCCTGAAGGAAAAATTCAAGGACTTTGAAAATAAAGAGGGAAACAGCGAGAGTGGTGATTTACCCTAGTAGGTTTAAATCAAACATAGAAGAAAAAGAAGGAAAACTCAGCAAGCAAAAAGAAGAAGACAAATTGATGAGAAGCGTTCTTGAAGGAGAAAAAACAGAAGATGGAAAATTATTAAGAGATGCTATAAACAACAATCTTTTTTCTTTTAATCCTGACTTAATGTTTGAAAACATAGTTAAAAATTACAGTCTTGCTGAAAAAATATACGGAAAAAGCTTCTTAAGAAATTTAGTTGAGGACGATGATAATTTAAACCTGCCTGAGGTAAGGCAAAATTTAAAGCATAAGATAAAAAAAAGACTAGAAAATCTTGAAGATGGTGGTTTTTTAAATAAAGAACTTGAAATAACAAATCAAGGATTGATGCTTGCTTCTCTTTCCTTGTATAAAGATGAACTTGATAATTTGACTGCCAAAGGATTGATTGGAGAAAAGGTAAGCAAAGAAAAAAGCCATTATGGGGAGAAACAAGACTTTAGAAATTATAAAAAGGGAGACAGGTATAAAGACATTTCCATGAGAAAAAGCTTAAGGACTGCCTTGAGAAGAAACCATAAGGATTTGGAAAAAGAGGACTTGAAAACAAGCGAGAGGGAAAGCAAGGGCAAAATATTCATAATCTATGCATTAGATGCTTCTGGATCCATGAAAGGGGAAAAATTAGATATGTGCAAGAAAGCTGGAATTGCTCTGGCTTACAAGGCAATAAATGAAAAAGACAAGGTTGGATTGATTGTGTTTGGAAGCAAGATTGAAACAGTTGTTCATCCAACTAATGATTTTAACTTGATTCTGGAAAGCATAATAAAGATCATGGCTAAAAAGGATACAAACATAAAAGATACTATATTAAAAGCGGTTGAATTATTTCCAAGAGAGAATTTTACAAAACATCTTACTTTGATTACAGATGCTGTCCCTACTATAGGAGATAAACCTGAAGAGGAAACTTTAGAGGCTGTAAACAAGGCTGTTAGTTCTGGGATAACTATTTCTTTAGTTGGAATAAACTTGGATGAAAAAGGAAAAAAGCTTGGAGAAAAAATATCTCAATTAGGAAAGGGAAAGTTTTACGTTGCTAATAATATTGGTGATTTAGATGAAATTGTCTTGATGGACTACTATAGCCTATAAAACATATAAATATTTATAAATCGGCTATATTCTAGGCTTAAATTAAAGTTATATTTTGGTGAAAACCTTGAAAAAAAGATCTTTGTTGTATTTGGGCGTTTTTTTGATCAGTGTTGCTATTCTTTCACTAGAGTTATTGCTGACAAGAATATTTTCTGTTATTATGTGGTATCATTTTGCATTCATGGCGATATCAATAGCCTTGTTTGGCTTTGGACTTAGTGGGATGTATGTCTATATATTTTCAAATAAATTCCCAAGAGAAAAACTGTTTGGACAATTGACTGTTGCTTCTATATTTTTTTCTCTATCCCTTATATTATTGTTAACAGCAATTCTAAACCTGAAATTAACATTCTTTTTTACTTTTGCTTCTTTTATTAAACTGGCTCTTATCTATTTTATATCAGTCATACCTTTCTTTTTTGGGGGGTTATTTATAACCCTAGCAATAACTCATCAGACCAATGACATCAGCAGAATATATTTTTTTGATTTAATCGGGGCTAGTTTAGGGGCATTATTAGTAATTCCATTGTTAAATATTTTTGGGGGTATATCTTCATTGATTGTAATCTCTTTGATTATATGCATTGTTTCATTGTTTTTTTCACTGTCAAATAAGAAGCTGGTCTTTACATCAATCTGTTTAATAGTTGTTATTTTTTCCTTGTTATTAATAAACATGAAGTATGATGTTTTCAGGATTGACTTTGCAAAGGGCTTTCAAGACAAAGAGGCAGCTTTCAGCAAATGGAATTCTTTTTCAAGAGTTGATGCAATAGAGCATCCTGATGGAAAGATTGTTATCTTGAACATTGACTCAAATGCAGAAACAAAAATCCATAAATTTGACGGTGATTTAAACAAGTTAGATGAACTCAAAGATGAGATTTATTCTTTGGGGTATCATCTTAAGAATAATTCTAATGTTTTAATAATAGGCCCTGGCGGGGGAAGGGATGTTTTAACAGCCTTGATATTTAACAATACTGTTACTGGCGTTGAAATAAATGATATTATAGTAAATGATTTGGTAAAAGGCAAATACGAAAATTTTTCAGGCGGGCTTTATACAACAACTCAAAATGTTAATGTTGTTGTAGATGAAGGAAGAAGCTACATAAGGAGATCAGAAGAAAAATATTATTTGATACAAGCTACTTTAATTGACACATGGGCAGCTACTTCTGCCGGAGCTTTTACCTTATCTGAAAATAATTTATATACAGTAGAAGCATTTCAAGATTACATAAATCATCTTAGTGATGATGGAATATTATCTATTTCTAGATGGGCATTTGAAACACCACAAGAAACAATAAGGCTTGCAGCAATAAGCTTGGAAGCAATGGAAGGTCTTGGCATTGAAAACCCAGAAAAACATCTTTTGATAGTAAAACAGCCCTTGGATGTTTCAAGCAGCAGGGATGCCCAGACAGGGGTTGCAAATTTCATGTTCAAAAAATCTGAATTTACTAAAGAAGAAGTAGACAAGATTTCTGATATTAATAAAAAAAATGGTTTTGAAATACTGTACTCTCCTTTCTTAAAGATAGACAATAAATACAATGAATTGATTTTTAGCAATGACAAGAAAAGTTTTTATGACGACTATGAACTTAATATTAAACCAACAACAGATGACAATCCATTTTTCTTTTATACTGTCAAATTCAAAGATACCTTTAATTTTTTAAACCTAAAAGAACAATCTTATGAGAATAAAATTCAGATAAAAACAAATGTAGGATTATATATCTTAAGTTCTTTATTAATAAT
>JACQNI010000084.1 GCA_016203135.1 Candidatus Woesearchaeota archaeon | reverse complement strand
GACCAAAATGGAAAGTGAAAAGAAGAAGCTTACTATTGAAGTTGATCAATTAACTATATGGAGATTTGGAACAGTATTATTTTTAGTTTTATTCGTGATATCTTTAGCAACTGGGGGATTTGGAATCGGTTCTGGTAATAGTGGAAGTGGTGATGGTAATCCTACTCCAGCCCCTAACCAACAACCTTCCCCAAGTCAAGGTGGATCAAATGCAAATGTAAAGAATTTAGACTTAAGCAATAATTATTTCAAAGGAGATAAAAATGCTCCTATTGTAATGGTTGAATTTGGTGATTTCCAATGCCCATTCTGCGGGAGATTTTATTCACAAACATTATCTCAAATAGATGATAATTATATCAAAACTGGAAAAGTCAAGTTTTATTATGCTGACTTTCCTTTAGATAGTATACATCCTAATGCAAGGCCTGCTGCAAATGCTGCAAGATGTGCAGGAGAGCAAGACAAGTTCTGGGAGTATCATGATAAGGTGTTTGAAAACCAGGAAATATTAAGCAATGACAACTATAAGAAATGGGCTCAAGAGCTTGGTTTAGATGAAGATAAATTCAATGACTGCTTTGACTCAAAAAAATATGATGGTGAGTTAAACAAAGACTTGCAAGAAGGAAGCGCTAATGGAGTTCAAGGAACACCTGGATTTATTATTAATGACAAAGTTGTTAGCGGGGCTCAGCCATTCTCAGCATTCCAACAAGTTATAGAAGCTGAGCTTGCTTCTTAATACGATGAATAAGGAAGCAGAAGAATACCAGAAAAGGGCAGAAGAAAGGGATAAAGAAAGACAACAGCTATTGCAAAAGGAAAAGTCAAAGAAAAGAAAAAAATCTTTTGTTTTTATTTTCTTATCATTATTAATCATAGCTGGAATAGGATATGCATTTATTTCCAGACCAGATCCTAGCTTCTATGATTCTTTAATAAATTGCTTAGATGAGAAAGACGTAAAGTTCTATGGATCATTTCAATGTCCAGCTTGTGCAAGCCAAAAAAAACTATTTAATAATGCAGAATTGCTAAAAAATAAGGTTTATGTTGAATGCGGTCCATTGGGAGGGCCTTTAACTGCTGCATGTTCTGCTGCTGGAATACAAAATTTTCCAACGTGGATATTTGCAAATGGCGAGAGAATAATTGGTGTAACACCGTTAAAAACACTTGCTGAAAAAAGCAATTGTCCTTTAGATGAAAGTTTGTCCTAAATGCAAAACTAATGATATAACCTTGTATATGGGTGGATATTTTGGAAAGTATAAATGCAAGAAGTGTGGATATATAGGGGTTTTAATATTAGAATATGAAAAAACTAATCTTTCTTCAAGCATTGTTTTTGGGATTGTTTGTAATATTATTTGGGTTTAGATTTGTTGTATTTGATCTTGATTTTTACATGAAGTTCAATGATAATAAAGAAGATACCTTAAAGATTATTGAATATCTTCAAGAGGGAAAACCGCTAAATGGATTTACTGATAGAGAAATAGCTCATATGTCTGATGTTAAAAGAATAATCGATGTTTTTTTATTGGTTTTTTATTTAAGCTTTGTATTCTTTATTTTCATAACTGGTTTTTTGATCTATGAAAATAAATTCGATAAAAAGATTTTTATTTATGGGGCTTTGTTTGTTGTTGTTTTTCTTTTAATAATGTTTTTACTATCATTAAATTTTCAGTCTTTATTTTTGAATTTTCATGAGGTTTTTTTTGAAGATAATTCATGGGTTTTTAATCAAGAAGATAAGCTAGCAAATTTATTTCCTGAAGATTTTTTTAAATCAGCATTATCAAGAATATTGACTATAGACTTTATTTTGGCCTTTTTTGCAGTAATCATTGGATTAGTCAGCAATAAGAATTATAGGCATAATATTTAAATAATCAAATTTTCAATTATCGTATGATAAAAATAAAAACTCTTGTTTTAGTTTTTGTCTTGATTGCTATATCGACTGCTATAATTTTACTACGGGATAAAAATACAGGAGGAAACGACTTGTTATTCAAAAACAAAGCTCCGGAGTTAAAGGGAATATATGCATGGATAAATTCTGAACCACTGACTCTGAAGGAATTAAAAGGAAGGGTTGTTTTAGTAGATTTCTGGACTTATTCCTGCATAAACTGCATAAGAACATTGCCTTATGTAAAAGAATGGGATGAAAAATACAGGGATAAGGGCTTAGTAATAATTGGTGTTCATTCACCAGAATTTTTCTTTGAGAAAAAACTTCAAAATGTGCAAGAAGCTGTTGATAAAAATCAAATAAAATATCCTGTTGCCTTAGATAATGACTTTGAAACCTGGAAGGTATTTGACAATCATTACTGGCCTAGAAAATACTTGATTGATAAAAATGGAAATATAAGGTATGATCATATTGGAGAAGGTGGATATGAAGAAACAGAAAAGGCTATTCAGGAATTGCTGTCTGAGCTAGGTAAAAAAGTTGAGATGGAAACTGTTAAAGACCCTGAAAGAGAAATAATGCCTTTAACGCCTGAGCTTTATGCTGGATATGCTTTTGCGAGAAAAGAGCTTGGAAACAAAGAAGGCTATCAGCCAGATAAAACTATTAATTATTCATTACCTGATGATATCAAGGAAGATACTATATACCTTTCTGGAAAATGGTACAATGATAAGGATAATTTAAAATGTGAAAATGATAATTGCTTTGTTTATCTTAATTTCATGGCAAAATCTGTAAACATAGTTTCTTCTTCTGAAGAAAATGTTGAACTTGAGATATTGCTAGATGACAAGACTTTAACTGAAAAAAACAAGGGTTTTGATGTTGATGAAAAAAGCATTGTTTCAATTAAAGAGCCAAGATTATATAATCTAATTGGGAATAAAAATCAATATGGAAGATATTTACTTAAGATAAAAGCTGAAAAAGGATTTATGTTTAATGCCTTTACTTTTGGCTAAACTATCATATTCTAAACTATTATATAAATTAAATTTAATAAAAATAAATAAGGAAGATTTATAAATAACTTAAATTCTGGATTAGGATATGGCACATTTATAT
>JACQNI010000081.1 GCA_016203135.1 Candidatus Woesearchaeota archaeon | reverse complement strand
TAAAATCAAAAACTTTAAATCCAAATTTCTGTCTTTATAATAAATAATTAATAAAAACAACCCAATAAATACAATCCATGCAAATAATTCAGTTACTCTGCCTAACCTGATAAAATTCCCAACAGCAATTGCATTTGCAAAGAATAAAACAAAAAAACCAATTCTCTTTGCTTTGCTTAATTTTTCAATCTTTCCTAATTGCCATATCAAAACAAATCCAATAATCAACATTAAAATTAATGAAATATATGTAGCAATCCTGACATCTTTGAGCAATAAATATAAAGGCAATGCAAAGAAAAACCATCCAGGTGAATAAAACTTTAATACAACAATTCCATTATACCAGTTTTGTGCAATACCATGAAATCCATATTCCTTCAAAAAATGCAGTATTGTCATATACGAGCTTAAGTCATTTGTATAATCAAAAGAAAAATAAATTAATAATTTGGAAAAATCAATCAATCTTATAATTAAATATCCCAATAAGAAGATAATAGGGAATAATAAAAACTTATCAAATTTTCTCATCAGAAAAACTTTAAAATTATGATTTATAAATCTTAAGAAACTAAGGTTTTGTCACATTTATATTTGGAAAATCAAAGCTCAAATATTCTCTTTTCTTGCCCTCATCCAAAACAAAATCTGCTGGATAATCAATCTTCCATATTCTTAATGGTCCTATCTGCCTTCCATTATACAAAGCTAAAGGCATATTAGCTTCATCAGTATATGCTAACTTAAAACTTTCGCTTGCTTCATTAAACAAATACAATTTCCCAAATAGTGTATTCATAACTCTTCTTGACATGTAATAACCAGCTCCAACAGGATCCATATTTTGCCCATCAATATTTGGAATAATTCTAAAACATCCCTCAAGACCATTCTCAAACATAATCTTTTGGTTATTAACAAAAACACATTTTAAAGGAATATCTGTTCTTTGATTATTATTCCATAAGACTGCAATTGGTTGCTTAATTGCCCCAGCTGTATCAATAGGCAATAAAATGCCTGCTATGACTGTAGCTCCTGCAGTAAACTTATTATTGTTATAAACAAAATCCTCATCTAATGGAAATCCCCCTCTGTAAAGATAAACACTTCCATTCCTTGTTTCTTCAGAATTTTTTCTGTCTAATGTGTAAGTTGCAATAAATGAATATCTATCATAATTCTCATCACTTCCAATGCTTGCAAAAGCAGGATATTTCCCAACATCGCTGGGATCTATTAAAAGATAAGAGACCTCATGCGCTTTAGTAAATTCTAAAGCCTCTGTTTCATTCTCAGCCAATAAAACATGTCTTCCAACAAAATGATTCCAGCTTCCAGCAGCATTTCCTCCATCTGTTACACTTGCTCTTTCAAAACCAGTCTGAACTAAATAGCCATAATCCCACCAATGCACAAAAACATCATTTTCATAGGTATTCTTGTCAACCCATTCCTTTGCTCCCTGCCATTGCTGGTCAAAAATAGGCCCAGTATATTTCGCTTGATTCTTAACACTTCTTGCAAACTGTATGAACATTCCATCTAATAACGGCTTTCCTTGAACAGCTGGAAATAAAAAAGCTATTGGGCTGAATATTACCAGCAGAATGATTGCTAGTGAAATAATCTTTAATACCTTATATTTAATTTTATTTATATAATCAACAATCTCCATGAATAAATACGAAAATAATACAGCAGTTATAGGAGCAAATATGAAAAACAATCTAATAGCGCTTCTTGCTCCCAGTAACATAAATAAAAACCATACAAACATGAATGTATATTTCTTGTCTAATTTCAAAATTTCATCGAAAATATGTTTCTTTTTATAAAATGAATTTAAGTAAAACCCTATAGCAACTATAATAAATAATGCAATAGAGCCAAAATAAAACAATTTGGATATAAAATTAGTTCCATGCAATATTAAATTAGCAGAATATCTATTAAGCATTATTCCAGAGATTAAAATTATATACAATATCGTAGCATGCCATTTATATTCTTTTATTGGTTTGATCATCTCATAAAATAATATGATTGAGCCGATTAATGCGGATATTAAATATAATCTGCCAAAATTACTCAGCCAATCAATAAAATAGGGTTGATGGCTTTCTGCAACAGTTAAACCCCACCTTGTTGTCCCAAATGGATTTATCAAACTATTGTATACATTAATTATTTGTTCAAGAATAAAACTTGGGCCATATAGCAAGATCACAAAAAATAATGAGATTATTATTGCAACACCAACACTTATTATTGGAATTGGAACCCCTTCTTTAAACTTTTCTTTGATTTTGAACAAATTTTTCTTATCTATAATAAAATCAACAATAGCAATAAACAAAACAAATGTTAGTATATTTGTAGGTATTCCTATCAAGAAATAATTAATTGTAAACCTTGCTGGAAAAAATGTTACTAATAGTATAATCGTGCTTAATGCCCATGCAGCATAAACATAAAAATTCTTCTTATCCAACTTATTTAAGAATAATTCAATCAGGGCAAATATCGGAATTATCAAGAATAAAAACTGAACACCCCCCCAGCTTAAACCAGTTAAAAAAGTTCCAAATCCAGCCAATAAACCAAATATCACAGCATTTCTTGTCTTAACAGACTGCCAAGCAACAACGTAGAAATAAAAGCTCATAAAGAAAAACAATATAGCTAATCCTTCTTTATCAGATACTCCAGACATGGTTCTAAATAAAAACTGGGGTATTACAGTCAAAAACCCAGTAGATAACAAGGCAATCTTCCAGTTAAACAATCTTCTAACAAGTAAAAAGAAGAATATCATAGCTGGAACAAACACAATTGCAGGATATGCAATATCCAATTGTGTTAAAGTTAAGTTAGGTATAAAAATATGCAGAAACTTATACAAATAAACAATAAAATATGACAAAAATGTAGTTTCTCCAGCAGTATTATACCCTACAGGATAATACCTTAATGGATCATTCAAGAACAAGCTTCCATGCTCTAATATGTATTTAGCATATCTTAAAAACAAGTGAGCATCAGGATCAACAAGCCATTTTCCCTGCAATAACCACCAATTCCTTGTCCTTACCCAAAACCCAAATATAAGAATAATCGCTAATGCAATATATATCCAATAACTTTTTTCCTTGAAGAATTTTATCAGATTTTCCTTTCTTTTATTAATACTATCATTCATCGCTTACCAGACTTTTATAATCTTTAAATACTTTTCTAAATATTGGTTTTGTCACATTAATATTAGGGAATGCAAAACTCAAATACTCTTTTTTCTTTCCTTCATCTAGAACAAAATCTGCTGGATAATTAATCTTCCATATCTTCAAAGGTCCAATTCTCTGTCCTTTATATAATGCAAAAGGAAATTCTTTTTCATCATTGTAAACCAGCTCAAAGTTCTCTCCTTTCTCATTAAACAAATACAATTTTCCAAATAGCGTATTCATTACTCTTCTTGACATGTAATAACCTGCTCCAACAGGGTCCATATTTTGTCCTTCAATATTAGGAATAATCCTAAAGCATCCATCAAGACCATTTTCAAACATAATCTTTTGATTATTAACAAAAACGCATTTTAATGGAACATCTGTTCTCTGATTGTTATATACCAAAATTGCAGTAGGTTGTTTTACATTAAATGTATTATTCCCTTTATTTTCTATAGGCAATAATATTCCAGCTAGAATAGTCTCTCCTTGAGGAAACAAAACACGGCTATAAACAAAATCCTCATCTAATGGAAATCCCCCCCTGTAAAGATAAACATTTTCTCCTTTCGTTAACTGTGAGTTTTCTCTATCTAAAGTATAAGTTGCAATAAATGAGTACCTGTCATAATTCTCATCGCTTCCAATGCTAGAAAATGCTGAATACTTTCCAACTTCCTTAGGATCTATCAAAAGATAAGATACATTATGTGCTTTGGTAAATTCAAGTGCTTCTGTTTCATTCTCAGCCAATAAAACATGTCTTCCAACAAAATGATTCCAGCTTCCAGCAGCATTTCCTCCATCTGTTACACTAGCTCGGTTAAATCCAGTTTGAACTAAATAACCATAATCCCACCAATGAACAAAAACATCATTTTCATTGGTATTCTTGTCAACCCATTCCTTTGCTCCCTGCCATTGCCGATTAAACATAACTGGACCTGTGTTACTTGCTAAACTTATACTTTCCCTTGCATATTGTACAAACATTCCATCTAATAATGGTTTGCCCTGAACAGCAGGAAATACAAGGGCTATTGGACTGAATATTATTAATAATAAGATTACTAATACGCTTATCTTGCCAGAACTTGATTTAATAATTTTAATATATCTTATTATTTCAAAAAATAAATACGAAAATAATATGGCAGTTATCGGAGCAAATATAAAAAACAATCTAATAGCGCTTCTCGCTCCCAATAGCATAAATAAAAACCATACCAACATGAATGTATATTTCTTGTCTATCTTTAATATTTCATTAAAAACTTCTTTATTCTTGTAAAATGTTTTTAAATAAAAATAACCAGTAGCTAAAACAAACAATATTATAGACCCAAAATAAATCACATTAGATATTAAATTTTCCCCATTCAGCATAGACTTATTAGAATATCTGCTCAATAATATCCCTAAAATTAATATTATATACAGGATAGTAGCTTTTAGTTTATATTTATTCCAATGCTTAATCATTTGGTGGAACAATACAATTGAACTAATCATTATAAATATAAAATAAATACCGCCGAAACTGCTAAACCATCTTATAAAATAAGGTTGGCTGCTTTCTGCAACAGTTAAACCCCATCTTGTTGTCCCAAATGGATCAGCTAAACTGCTGTATATCCTGCTAACTTGATTAAAAATGAAAGTTGGACCATAAATCATCGTGGCTATAATTAAAGAAATTATCATTGTAAAAACAATTGTTAATATTGGAACAGGAATTTTTTCTTTGAATTTTTCTTTTAGTTTAAACAAATTTAATTTATCAATCAAAAAGTCAACAATCGCTATTAATAATATGATTGTAATTATATTTGTTGGAATAGCGGTTGTAAAGCTTGTAACTACAAATCTTGCCGGGAAAAATATCAACAGCAAGATAATTGTAAATAATGCCCATATAATATAAACATAAAAATCTTTTTTATCAAATTTATTCAGAATTATTTCAATTAATACAAATATGGCAATTATCAGCATTATAAGTTGTCCACCCCCCCATGTCATATTTGTCAATACTGTAGATAAAGCTGCTAAACCCCCAAATATCACAGCATTTCTTGTCTTAACAGACTGCCAAGCAACAACGTAGAAATAAAAACTCATAAAGAAAAACAATATAGCTAATCCTTCTTTATCAGATACTCCAGACATGGTTCTAAAT
>JACQNI010000080.1 GCA_016203135.1 Candidatus Woesearchaeota archaeon | reverse complement strand
TCTTTATAGAGGATATTATCAAAAATATTTTTTATATATTCTTTGTCTTGAGTTTTAAGATATTCCGGGAATCCCCCCAAATAAAGATATTCATTGAATGCTTTTTTTATTTCAACCTTCTTCTGGGTTTTGTAATTCCAATCTTTTTCGAGTTCAATTCCTTTGAATCTTAAAAATTCTAAAAATGAGAAAGGAAATATTTCAAAAGGTTTGTATCTTCCTGTTAATCTGGTTCCAAATTCTTTGCTTAACAAAGAAGCATTACTACCAGTAATTATAACCTTTTTTCCTTCATCTTGAAGTCTTCTAACAAAAGTCTCAAACTTATCAACATTCTGTATTTCATCAAAAAAGTATATTTTTGGATTTCCATAAATTTCTATTAAAATTTCATTCAAACTTTCAAAATCTTGCGCCTTAAAACCTAAGAATCTTTCATCCTCAAAATTGACATAAGAATAGTTTTCTTTACCTTTCATAATCTGCCTTAAAATGGTTGATTTACCGCACCTTCTAATCCCTGTGAGAATTATTACCCTATCATCCTTTAACCAATTTAATATTTTGTCTAAAATATCTCTTTTTATAGTGACATCTATCCTTTCTACGTCTTCTTTCTGTTTAATAATGACCCGCTTTAAATCTTCTTTATTTATCATACTAATCACCAATTAATACTTATTTATAAATGTTTTCATTGGTAGTTAGCACTTTTTATCATAATAAAAGCCAGTTCCACACGCTTTAAAGAGCACTAGAAGCTTGAATTTGTTATTATCTCTGTTTTTAAGCTGCCTTTTACATCACTATCCATTCCAACAAGATACTTTACATTTGATTTCTCTGCAGTTCCAGCTATATCATTTGTTATGCTTCCGTCAAACACAACTGCAAATGCAGAATTCATGTTTTTAATAGTTGTATTTAACTCAGATATAGGAACCTTTCCAAGTATGTTTAATTCAGGATCTAAAATATAAGCCCCCCTTGTTCCCATTAAATCTTCAAGCATGTTCTTGAAAGTGTCTTTTTCTCTTGTTGAAAGTTTTGATTCATTGTTTTTGCTTACGTTTCTTCTTATCCTTTCGAATCTTCTTTCATCTAAAGTATAGTTGTCAGGTTTTTTGTCAATGTCCATTTTTATCTGCTCTAAAGAAACCCTGCCCCTTAATGATTTATGGATTTCTTTTTTTGTTATTTCCTCAACTTCTTTTCCATCAGGGGCTTTTGCAACATAATCTATTTCAGCAACAATTCCTGCTTCTTTTACTATTAAATCCCCGCCCCTATCGCCATCTACAAATAATATTATGGTTTTTTTCCTGCTTAGGTCTATTATTGTTTTCGGCATGCTTGTTCCGTTCATTGCAATTGCATTTTTGAAGCCATGCTTTAAAAGATTTAAGACATCTGCTCTGCCTTCAACAACTATTATCTCATCGCTTTCATCTATTGCTGGCCCGGCAGATAATCTTTCAGTTCCATATTCCATTATCTCCATTGTTCTTACAGACTGAGAAACTTCATCTGTTATTTCTTGGCTGTCCGGCAATACCTTTTCAGTCAAGTCCTTTAACAAGGCCTTTGCCCTTTCAATTATAAAATTCCTTTTGCTAATCCTAACATCTTCAATTGTATCTACCTTTACCCTAGAATTACAAGGACCTATCCTTTGTATTGTTTCTAAGGCAGCAGCAACTATTGCAGTTTCAGCCTTGTCTAAGCTAGATGGTATAATTATGTTCCCAGAGGTCTTTCCAGCCCTAGTTTCAGTATTTACTTCTATTCTTCCTATTCTTCCAGATCTTTGAAGCTCCCTTAACTCAAGATCTTCCCCAAGTAATCCTTCTACTTGGCCAAATATGGCTCCAATTACATCTGGCTTGTCTACAACCCCTTCTATGTCTATCTGAGTGTGAACTATGTATTTTGCTGATACAGGGCTTATCTTTCCCATTTTGAATGCCTCCCAGTAATATTTTAGTTTTCATCATACAAATTAAGAACAAGAATTAACTCACTTTATTTATCTAAATATAGCATTATTTCCAAAATAAACCTAAATTTTGCTTTTGAATAATTATCATATGAATTTAATGAGTTATTTATCTTGTTCTCTGCCTTTATATTGATGATTTGTTATTTTATTGATTAATTATCCTTCTTTTTTAAAATAAAGATAATTTAGCCCACGCCACTAACTCCCAAGCTCATAGCATTGGTATTCACCGCTCTCCCTTGAGTATTCTCAATGGTGGGCCTGTTTATTAGTATGAACTCCGAACTTTATATAGTTTTTGTTAGAACAACCCAATTGTCATAAATTCTATTGTTTGAGATATAGCTTTAAATATACCAAAAAGTTTTCTTATTTACCTTCTGAAATCTCATAAAACATCGCTTCAGCCTTTTTAGGAGAAGCATTGCCTTGATACTCATAAATTCTATATTGTAAGCCATATCTAGAACCAAATACCCCTATAATGGAATTTAATCTGCCTTCATCTAAAACTTCAGCTTTATAGGCATCACAATATCCATCTTGTATTTTTACTTTTTTAAGTATTTTTATTAATCCTTTATCTCCCCAGGCTAAATAACCAATATCATTTCTATCCTTTATTCTTTGAAAATGTAGGTCAGTAATAATTTTTTGATCAACTAAGCATTCTAAATACGAATAAGTTTCTAGGATTTTCTTTTTAGATAGCTCTTCCCCAATTTGTTTCCTTATATTAATGCTTAAGGCGTCATCTTTTTCAAAGAAAACAACTCTTTTTGTCATAAACTAAAATTTACAAGAAACTTTATAAATTCTTATATATCCAAATATATATGAAAAACAATTTAATTGAAGAAATAAACATTAAGCTTTTAAACAAAGGTTTCACTGTAAAAAATATTGATCTTTTTTTTGATATATTGGCTAAAAAAAAGGATAAAACCATTTTAATCAAAATACTAGAAGATGCAAATTCAATATCAATAGAAACTGCTAAGGATATGATATCTTTAGCTTCATTTATATATGCTTCCCCTTTAATAATTTCAAACAAAGCAGGGCTTAATCTTGAAGACAATGTAACTTATTCAAGATTTAATGTTCCTGTTATAAATTTACAGACATTTCATAATTGCCTGGATAATAATCTTCCATTCTTGAAATCAACTAGGGCTGGATTAACAGCCTCTTTTGATAAAAATAAAATAAAAGATCTAAGGGAAGAATATTCCTTAAATACAATTTCAAAAAAGCTAGGGGTTTCAAAAAGCATGGTTTTGAAATATGAAAAAGGTTCAACCATTTCGCATAAAAAAATAATCAGAATTTATGATTCATTTGGAAATATATTTTCAGAAATAGATCCCTTGACAAGAAAAGTTGAAATCAGTGAAAACTATTCAAGTGAATTCGGTAAAAAATACTTTTCCTTGGGATTTAAGGTTTCTGAATTCTTGAAAACACCATTTGATTTAGCTTCAAAAAGGTATAATGAAATTATTTTAACTAAGGTAGGAGATAAATTTGATGAAGATTTAATAAGACTAGCAGATATTTTAGGTGTTGATGACTTGGTTATTTTTGAAAAGAAAAAACCAAAAGACATTCCATCAATAAAAAAAGATGAGTTCTTGGAATTGGAAAAAGCCAAGGAATTGATTAAAGTAGTAAAAGAGTTTTAGTATATTTTAAATACTTTTATAATTTTAAAAAATATATGGTGCATTGGGCAGATACAGCAGCTAAAAGAGTAATTCAAGAAAAAGGAAATAAAAAGAAATATGTATGTGCTTCCGGAATCACACCATCAGGAACAGTCCATATAGGAAATTTCAGGGAAATAATTACAGTTGATCTTGTTTATAGGGCTTTAAAAGATCTTGGAAAAAAAGTCCGTTTCATATATTCATGGGACGACTATGATGTCTTCAGAAAAATTCCAGAAAACATGCCGAATAAAGAGCTTCTAAATAAATATTTAAGAAAACCAATAGTTGATGTTCCAGATCCTTTTGGTACTGAGAAAAGTTATGCAAGACATCATGAAATTGAAATAGAAAAAGATGTTGCAAAAGTTGGCATATTTCCAGAATATTTATACCAATCAGAAAAATATAAAAATTTTGAATATGTAGAGCAGACAAAAACAGCTTTACAAAATTCTGATAAAATAAAATCTATTTTAGATAAATACAGGAAAGAACCCTTACCAAAAGATTGGATGCCTATATCTGGATATTGTCCAAAATGCAACATATATGATGTAACCTTTTCTGATTATGATGGTAATTATAAATTAAAATTACATTGCTCAGAGTGTAATGAAACATTTTATGTTGATATAAGAAAATCTCCATTCCTAAAGCTTCCATGGAGGGTTGATTGGCCAATGCGATGGTATTATGAAAAAGTAGATTTTGAGCCTGGAGGAAAAGATCATTCAACTTTAGGTGGCTCTTTTACAACAGCAAAAGAAATTGTAAAAATTTACAACTGGTCAACACCGACATATCAAAGATATGACTTTGTGATAATAAAAGGCACTGGCGGAAAAATTTCTTCATCTAAAGGAAATGTTCTAACTTTGGGCGATTGTTTGGAAATTTACGAGCCAGGAATTATCCGATGGTTTTTTGCAGGTACAAGACCAGATACAGAGTTTGCAATTTCGTTTGATTTAGATGTTATAAAAATTTATGAAGACTTTGACAAATGCGAAAGAATATATTTTAATAAAGAAAAAGTTCCAGAAAAAGAATATCAAAAACAAAAAAGAATCTATGAATTAAGTTGTCTTGATAAAGTTCCAAAGAAAATGCCATTCCAACCTTCTTTCAGGCATTTAACAAATATTCTTTTAATGAATTCAATGAACATAGACCAAACAATAAAATATTATAAATTAAAGAACAAAGCCAACATTTCTAGATTAAAGCAAAGGGCAACATGCGCAAAAAACTGGATAGAAAAATATGCTCAGGATGATTTTAAGTTTACTTTAAATGAAAATATACCTAAAAATTTAGATATAAGCCAAGATATGAAAAAAGCATTTAAAGAGCTGGCAAAATCATTACTAGAAGAAAATCTTACAGATAAAGAACTGCATAATTATTTTTATGAGATAATTAAAAAAACACTTCTTTATAT
>JACQNI010000082.1 GCA_016203135.1 Candidatus Woesearchaeota archaeon | reverse complement strand
TACCATAATAATTCTATAGATTATATACTATTAATTAAAATATATTCTAAGAAATAAAAAAGGCAAAGAAAATAAAAAATAAAATATTTGCCTTATTACAACGTGGCTCCAGGATTCATAAAAACCCGGAGGTGGTTTTTATTAACGGAATGTCTGAATGCCTAAATCAGATATCTGAGGTCTAGCAATTGCTGCTTCATATGCAGGCCTTCCAAGCACATAAGGAGATTTAACTCCAGTCATAATTGTTATAACTCTTATCTTTCCCTGGAATTCCTTATTAATTCTAGCTCCAATAATAACTTGCGCCTCTGGATTAAGATTTTCAGTAATTAACTGTCCTATATTACTGAACTCCTCTAATTTCATATCCGGACCACAAGTTATATGTATTAAAGCTCCTGAAGCTCCTCTGTAATCCACATCTAAAAGTGGATGAGTTAAAGCCTGTCTTACAGCCTCATCAACCCTGTTTTGAGTGTCGCTTTCGCCAATTCCTATAACAGCAACATCGCCATTTTTCATAATAGCTGAAACATCCGCATAGTCCAGGTTAATCAATGAAGGCAAGGTAATTGTTTCCACGATTCCTTTTATCATTGTACTAACAAGTTCGTTTGCGACGGCAAATGCTTGCTCAATAGGCAGGTTTCCAGCAATATCAACAAGCCTGTTGTTGTCGATAACAATACAAGTATCAACAGTATCTCTTAATTCCTGTAATCCAAACTCTGCTTTGTCAATTCTTGATTTCTCACACTCAAAAGGCATTGTAACAACTCCTATCACAACAGCTCCAGCTTCTTTAGACATCTGCGCAAAAACAGGTGCAGCTCCAGTTCCGGTTCCGCCTCCCATTCCAGATATGATAAAAACCATATCAGCTCCTGATGCAGCTCTTTTAATTTCAGCCAAAGATTCTTTTGCAGCTTCTCTTCCTTTAGCAGGATATCCGCCACATCCAAGACCTCTTGTTAATTCCTTTCCGATAAGTATTTTCTCATCAGATTTACTAATACTTAAATGCAAGGCATCTGTATTTGCAGAATAAACAGTAGCTCCTGAAACTCCTTTGTTAAAAAGCCATGTAACAGCGTTGCATCCAGCCCCACCCACTCCAAAAACCTTGATGTTAGCTTTTCCGGCTTTTAATTCATCAAAGTTAATGCTATGGGTAGAAGCATGCTCTATCGCCTCTTTTGCAAAATCTAATACCATCTCTTTTTATTTAACCTCCTTTCAATCAATATTAACAAAAGCAACAAATTGCTTGTTTATATATTTTATTCTTGTAAGAAATATAGGTTTTGGGAACCGTTTTTAAAAGGGTTCATTTTATTCTTATGGAAAATATAGAATTTTAACAGAAAATTAACGAAATTTAGCAAACTCTTTTACCAATATGCTCTTCAGTAAGAATATCATCATCACGATATGTTGGATGATATCCATCATCATTGGGTTTTATTTCAGATTTACACCCAATACTATCTAAAAAACTGGACAACTCTTGCCTGGAACTAGAAAAAAAGATGTCTTCATTATGAACTGCATAAAAACCCGGGTCAAGTGTTTGTCTAATTAACTCATTAATTGAATATGTTTCTAACATTTTATTATTTGACTAGTACTATTTATATATTTTCTTGTTCTCATAAAACATAAATACTAATTAATTTTATTTATAAAATTCAAGTTCTTTGTGCAATTTTGCATATTCTTCTCTAGATTTCTCTGATAAAATGCCTAAATTCCTTTCCAAATCTAACTCAGCCATAGAAGTAAGAATATCCTCAAGCTCATTAACCTTTTTTCTATTGACCTCCTCTTCTTTTCTCCCATCTTCAGCAATTTTATGAGCTTTTACTTCAGGAAAAATTTCATATCCGTAATTAATCATGCCATTCATAATTTTTGGAAATACAAAACTAAAAAAAGCAGCATACAAAATGCCCGCAAAAAGAAAATTTATCGCATATTCATTAAGATTTTCTCTAAACCTATTTTCAGCCATTTAATTTTTCCAAAATTTCCGCTCTTATGCCTTTCTCCTTGCATAATTCTACAAATTTTTTAGCATCAGCTTCTGTTCCAGCAACTGAACCATAATGCATTGGAATTGCTAAAGCAGGCTTTATAATTTCTGCAACGCTAACAGCTTCTTTAGCATTCATTACATACACTCCAGAAACTGGAAGCAATAAAACAACTTCTTCTCCTTCCTGCGCAATATAAACTAAATTATTCATTTCAGGAATATTATCAGTATCACCAGAATGATAAATAATCACATCATTTAACTTTAGCATATAACCCATCCAGTCCTCTTCTTTAGGATGAAATTCTTTGTCTATATTATAAGCAGGAAACGGATAAATATTAATTCCCTGAACTTTCATCTTTAAGCCAACCTGAGAAAGTTGAATATTTATTCCTTCAATTTTGTTTATTTTACTTTGAGCTCCAATAGGCACAACAACACTTGTTCCTTCTTTAACTAGCAGCTGAATATCTTTTATACTGCAATGATCATAATGTGGATGTGTTATTAAAATCATATCAACAGGATCAATTCCAGAATTAATATTAAAAGGATCAATTGCAATTCTCTTTCCATCTTGGCTTGTTATCAAGAAACCAGAATGCCCAAGCCATTCTATCTTCACATCTTTTACTTGAATTGATTTCATAATAATAGAAAAATAAATGTTGTTTAAAAAGTTAATTATGTTTTGAAAATATACCATATCCCTACCTAATTTATCTAAAGTAACCTGATATTATTTAAGATTAAGTTTCTTACATTTTCAGATTAAATATAAAAAATTTAGTTGGACTACGGACACTAAATTTTAGAAGTTTATAATTTTTCAATCTCCCTCGCAATGCTCAGCATCTTTCCCTCATTTGCCTTAGCACACATTACCTGCATGCCCACAGGAACTCC
>JACQNI010000079.1 GCA_016203135.1 Candidatus Woesearchaeota archaeon | reverse complement strand
ATGCAGGAACAGGTAATTCCCTGCTGGATTTTGCCTCTTTGGTCAATTTATGCGATGTTTTAGTTACATCGGATAGTTTGGCGATGCATATTGGAACAGCTTTGAAGAAGAAGGTTGTAGCTTTTTTTTATGTTACCTCTTCGGCAGAAATCGAACTATACGGAAGAGGGATAAAGGTTTTAGGAAAAGGTAAGTCATTTTGTTCTTATGAGCCAAAATGTAAATATCCTCCTAAATGGGACATAGACGAATTTGTTAATGCTGTTAAGAAATTATTAAATTAAACCACCTCACTGGACATCGATTATATTGCACTGGACATTCACGCGTGAGGTTTATAAACTAATTCAACTCATTTTTTGATTAATTTTTAGCAATTTTAAATCACTTAATAGATTTCAACTATCAAATTGTGATTTTCACTCTGTTTAAAAATCATTTACATAGTTTCAAATGTAAAAAGGACGTGATTTAAAATGTCAAATCAAAAAATAAGAAATAATTTAATTAAAACACGCGATAAAATTGAATGTCTGTTAAATAAAGGTGATTCCATAGAAGAAATCTCAAAAAAACTAGGAATTAAAATAGGTCATGCTCGTGATAAAGGTTCTGTTAAATGGTTTAAGAAATGTATAAGTTCTAAAATAAACATGCAAAGGATTCACAAAGAACAACCAGAAGCATTTACAAAACAAAGATTAAATCTTGATGAAGAAAAAATAAAAGAGTTATATCTCATTAAAGAAATGCCACCATACAAAATTGCCAAAATAATGAATTGCGATACTGTAACTGTATTTAATAGATTAAGAGAGATGAGTGTAAGAATACGAGGTTACAGTGAATCACATAAATTAAGAACATATGCAGGTGTCAAAACAATAAAAAATACAGGATTAACATTAGAAAAAGCCTATATTTTAGGTGTTCTATGTGGTGATGGTTGGATTTCTACAAAGACAAGAAGTTATAAGATAGGTCTACGATGTATAGATAAAGATTTTGTTCTAGAATTCCAAATTTATATCGAAAAAGTCTATGGTATTTATTGTCCAATTAGTGTAGTTAGTCCAAAGAACCTTAAATGGAGCAAACAATATGTAATTTGCTTAAATTCCAAATTGGCATGTGAAGATGTATTATCTTATGGCAAATTTAATTCAGATGATTGGAGAGTTCCTAAAGAAATTATTAACTCCAATGATACAAAAATTATTGGTAGTTTTTTAAGAGGTTTTTATGATAGTGAAGGGCACGTAAATCCAAGATGTTATGTTCTCAAAGCTACAACCACGAATAAAGATGGATTTTCAGACATATTGCTTCTACTAAAAAAATTAAAAATCCATTATATAACGGGATTCAAAAAGCATCGAAATCCGAAATATAAATTAGGTTACGAAGTATTTATTACAGGTTCAGATTCTTACAAAATTTTCAAAAAATACATTGGATTTTCAATAAAAAGAAAACAGGACGCTTTATTGCAGTTGCAGAACATAAGAAAACAAAAAAGGTACACTAAAGAAGATTTTGAAAAAACTGTAGAATTATATAAAAAAGGGTTATCCCAAGCAGATATTTCAAGAAAATTAGGAGTAATTCATAGCACTGTCAGTAAATGGTTGATAAATGAGAAATACTATTCTAATTTTTTTAATAATAAGGCAAATAGGTTTATAAATGATATTTAGTTTACTTTCTAATTATGGTAAGGCGAAAATTACTAGAAATCATTATAATTTTGGTGTTGGTGTTAGCTGGGCTTTTGAGTATTTACCACTCATCAAAAATTTCAGAGTTCATACCCCCTGAGATTTACTGGTTTAGCTTTGATTCACAATCTGAGGGTAAGATTAATCTTTCAGTATTTAATCTTACTTATGATTTCACAAAGGGAGAAGGCACAATATCATTTTTCCCTTCAAATAATACTTTAATTGAACTTAGGGTTAAATTCCCATCTTTTATCTCAAATAAAACTACGGATATTAATTTTTTCAGATGTAAGAATTATGCTGATAGTTGTAGGGTAAGCACTGATATTAAGTTTAATAAAGAATTTGAAAAAATTCCACCAGACAGCACATATTCTACTAAAATTAAACTATATAACTTCTCTAGAGGTTTTTATCCATACGAAAAAGTTATTATAAAATTTAAGTCAGACATAAAACCCTCTGGCACATTTATAATACTTCAAAGCAACACTGATATTAAAGATGCTAACTATGGTCTAAATTTTATTTTAGGTGATGATTTTGAATACACAGGTATGGAACTTATTCAAGGAGTAAAATTGTATGATATCGGAGGATTTAATGAAAGAGATATAAAATTAGAATTTGAAGGAGACTTTCACTCATTTAGGATTAAAACTACAGATAGGAATAACATTTTCTTGGGTACAATTTTTCTAGGAGTGGGAGCTTCTTTAATAGGCTCTGCCATAGTATTGCTATCACAATTTATACTCGGACTATTCTATAAAAGAGAAACTGAAAAACTTAATAAGCTTAGTAAAGTTTTAAATGGACAAATAAAAATAAAGGGGGTTGGAGAGAAAACATTAGATAAAATCAAAAATTATCTTAAGTAAATTAGGTACAAACAAAATGAAAACCTATATCATGGTGCCAACATACAATGAAAAGGAAAACATAGCCGGCTTAATAGGCAAAATTCTGAAATTAAAAATAAAAAACCTTCATGTTGTTGTTGTTGATGATAACAGCCCGGATGGCACATGGAAAATAGTGCAGGAAATTT
>JACQNI010000078.1 GCA_016203135.1 Candidatus Woesearchaeota archaeon | reverse complement strand
TTTTAAACAATTATTTTCTCTATTAAATTTTGTTTCTTGTCTTTTATATTTTTTATCTCATTCTCTAGATTTCCATGATTTTTTTCCAGGCTTTCAAGTTCCTTGTTTATTGCCTTAAAATTATCTTCCAAGTCTGTTGCTTTTTTAAGCAGTTCTTTTTCATCTTTTACCCCTATTAACTTTTCTAGCTTTATTATTTCTCCTTCAGCCTCTGATTTTTTGTTTTTTAATTCATATATCTTGTCTTCATTCTGAATCTTCTTGCTTTCTAATTCATCAATAAACTTGATCAGCCTGTCAATTTCTTCTTTAATTTTATCTATATCCTTGCTTAGACCTTCTTCTTTGAATCCAGCAATTTTTCTTCTATACCCTCCAATCATTGCCCCGCTTAATTCCATTAAATCCCCATCAATAGTAACCATTCTAGCTCTTCCAACCCCTAATTTTCTTGCATCTTCTATATGATTAACAATTAAAGTAGAGCCAAACACATAGGAAAAAACATCTTTAAATTTTGAATCAAATTTAACCAAGTTAATTGCAAGATCAACAACCCCATTATTGCTTTTTAGTGAATTTGCTGTATTGTCAATAGGCCTTGCCCTTATCTTGTTTAAAGGCAAAAAAGTAACAACCCCAAGTTTGTTGTCTTTAAGATACTGAATGCATTTTTCAGCAACCTTATCATCCTCAACAACAACACTGTTCATTTTTTGCCCGGCAGCAACCCCTAAAGCAATAGAATATTTAGAATTTACTTTCCCAAGATCAGTAACTGTTCCATATATCCCCTTTCCCAATCCTAAAACCTTTTTTACAGCCAAGCTGGAAATTTCTTGCGAGGAAATATTTCTCATCTCTAATTTGCTTAGTTCTTCCCTGTTTTTTATCAAGCTGGTTCTTGCATTGTTTAATTGTCCAGACAAAGAAGAATCATCATTCAATGACTTGCTTAATTCTACAGTTACTCTTTTAAAATCAGCTTTATGTTTGTTGATATTATTTACTGTATCTTTTACATCAACATTTGAAAGCTGAAACTCCAATTGATCCTTTTCCCTTATGTTTTTTTGTATAAAGTTATTTAATTCATTGATTTCCTTTTCTTTTTTCTCTATTTCTTTTTCTAAGATCTCAAGCTCTTTTTGCCCAAAAATCCCAGGTCTTATGCCTTTTAATTCCTCAGAAAGCCTTTTTTCTTCTATCTTGATTAAATTTTCCTGCTTTTCAAGTCTTTTTCTTTCCTTTTCTAGTTCTTCAAGCTTTGAATCTATATCCTTAAGATTTTTATCTAGCTGCTTTTTTCTTGAATCTATTTTTTCAACTTCATTCTTGCAGACATCTCTTCTAGAATTTAATTTTACTAATTCAGTCTTTAAATCCTCAATTTCCTTGTAAAGTTTTTTTTGCTCTATTTCTCCCTTTTCCTCTATGCCCTTATTTAATTCCTTGATTTCTTCTTTTTTGTTTGCTATATCCTTGCTTATCTCAGCTATGTTTTTGTTTAATTGTAATAACTCAGAATTAACCTGGTTAAGATTTTTCTCAAATTGTTCTTTCTTTTCATTTTTCTCATTTATTTGTAAGCTTAAATAAGTAGCCTTGTTTCTTTGTATATTTTCTTCTAGTTCCTTGTATTTTAAAGCCTGGTCTCTGTCTTTTTTTAATTCTCTAAGATGTGTTTCCCTTTCAGTTAGTATAATAGAAGCATCATTTAATTTCTTGTCTACCTTATCAAGCTCATTTAAGGCCTTGAATTTTTTATCTTCATAAACAGATATCCCAGATACCTCTTCTATTATCAATCTTCTTTCATCTGGCTTCATCTCTGCAAATCTTACAATATCTCCTTGCAAGATAATATTATGCCCATCAGGATCTACCCTTGCAGCAGAAAGTAAATCAACAACCTGTTGTCTTGTTACAGTATCATCATTTATTTTATAAATAGAATTCCCGCTAGATCTGACTATTCTGCTTAGTTTTACATCTTTTTCATTAACAGGAAAACTTTTTTTAGAATTATCAAATACAATATCTACTTGTGCTTCTTTTGCTGGATTGCCTTTTTTTCCACCATGAAATATTAAGTTTGCAGATTTTTCAGCCCTTAATGATTTTGCAGAAGTTTTTCCAAGAACAAAACATATTGAATCTGACAAATTTGTTTTCCCAGCACCATTTGGGCCTATGATCATATTGAAGCCATTTCCAAATGGTATCTCAGTTAGTTTATTGAAAGATTTAAAACCCCTTAATCTTAATTGCTTTATTGCCGTCATTGTATTGAGAAAACCTCAAAAGAAGTAATTTTTTCTTGATTTAAAAAAGTTTCTAAATATAGCTTTAGTGCAATCCTAAGTTTTAATCACAACAGGTAATCAATTAATTAATTTAAAGACATTCCTGACTTAATAAACAACAATCTTAATATTTCTTATTGAAGAATAGTTAACTCTTGTTTTTATATATACTATAGTTAATAGATATTAACTTAGGTTTATAAGATTCCTATTCCCTATTTATCTAATAGAAATATTTATTAAAAGCAAGGTTTGTTAAATTAAGATGGGACTAAAAACTAAAATATCTAAAGGATTAATCTTAGCCGGGCTAAGTGGTATGATTTTTGGGGTATATTATTCTTACCTCAATAATAGGTTAATGACAAATATGCCTTATTCTCAAGATATAGAAAGAGCTGTTAGCTTAGAAAAAAAGTTATCCATGCCGTTCCAATCATTAACAACTCAAGATCATATGAATTTACCAAATATAAAAAATGAATATTCAACATTAAAACAAAGGCCAGAAATAAATACAAGAATGCAGGAATTTAGAGATTACCGTAGTAAAAGTGATGGTGGTGTGGCCTTATTTGGCCTCACTATGTCTCTAACAATGTTTGGATATTTATTTTCTGAATTTAGGTTAACAAAAGAAGATATAAAATCTAAATAAAAATCAAAATTCTTCAATCTTTTTCTGGTTTTTCATATTATTATGATTTTTCCAAGATACCCATGTTTTTCTAAATAATCCAGGATATTTATCCCAGTTTTCTTTTAAAAATTTTTGTGTTATCGGATTGCTTGGATATCCAGGACCAAAATTACCATATTTTTTCTGAAGCTTTTCTATCTCTCGATCTCTGGTTACTTTTGCCAATATCGAAGCAGCCGCAACAACTTCGTATACCTCAGCGTTATGACGTAGTAAGATTTCTAAGTTTTTATTATCAAGCAAATTTCTCAAATACTCTTCATACTTTTTAATATTTGGACTAGGACAATCTATTATTGCCTTATTAGGTTTTAATTTATTTAATATCTCTGCAGTTTTAACAGCTTCCAGCCAGTTCAAGTTTAAACTATCGCTTTCTAAAGCTTCATCAATTTCCTTTGGCTGAATTTCTATAATAAGAATTTTATCAGCTATCTTTTTAATCTTATCAAAAAGATCTTCCCTTTGCTTGCTGCTTAATAGCTTTGAATCCTTTACTTTTATATCTTTTAATTTTCCTATTTTTTCTTCTTTAACCATAACCCCACAAATAACTAAAGGTCCAATTACAGGTCCCCTTCCAGCTTCATCTATCCCACATATATTAACCATTTATTTTAATTTTTTCCCATCTTTTTAAATTTATTTACCAAAAACAAAAAAAAACATTATTCCGAAACCTTTTTATATTAATTCAATCATCATTATAATTAATAATGTTACTTAAAAAATCTATTAAGAAATCAAGAATTTCTATTTTGCTTATTAAACAAATTTTCAACATACCAGTAAAAACTATCTATATCTTAGGAATAAAAACCCCAACCCAATTTATGTAGGAAAAAGAGGCTACTAAAACCAACATAGCTGGGTTGGGTCAATGCGTTATAAATATGATAAAAAGTAATAACACCCCTATATTCTCATATATGCCCGATTATATATAAACTTTATGGGACTATTTTTCAGTTAAACACTAAGGTTTTTAAAAACATCAGTTAAATCATCATTATGAAATACTCAAGAGAAGAGGTAATAGACATAATAAAGGCCTGGTTAGCTATTTCCATAGCCTTTGCAATACTATTAAGGGGCTTAACAGACAGCATATTTACCACTTTTATATTGTCTATTTTTACAGTTGGCATAGGCTTTTTATTGCATGAACTAGGCCATAAATACCTTGCCCAAAAATATGGCTGTTTTGCTGAATTTAGGTCTTTTGATTTCATGTTAGTACTTGCAATAGCCTTGAGTTTTCTTGGTTTTATTTTTGCAGCCCCAGGAGCTGTTTTTATCCATGGCAACATAAATAAAGAAAAAAATGGAAAGATTTCAGCAATAGGCCCTTTAATAAACATTATTTTAGCCTTATTATTCCTACCTTTAAAGTTTTATTCCTCTGGTTTTTTAGCTTTAATAGGATCTTATGGCTTGCAGATAAACGCATGGCTTGCTGTTTTTAACCTGATTCCTATTCTTAACTTAGATGGAAGCAAGGTTTTTGCCTGGAGTAAATTAGCTTGGATTTTAATATTGATTCCTGCAATAGTATTGTTGTTTGTTTGATATTAATTTTATTTGGGCAATATAGGAAAATTAATAAACTTGTTAAAGTTAAAAGAACCTATCATTTTCTCCATTGCATTGCGATAAGCATTAATCAAAGTGCTTACGCTCTTATCAGCAACAAAAACTGATGGTATATTTTTATTTACCTTTGCCCATTCATCAGGAGATTTATATCCTAAAAGTGAAGAAAACTTTTTGTTGCATACCTTGTATGTATCATCCATAAAAATATAGATGGCATTCTGGGAATTTTCAAAAAGCATCTCAAATTGCTTGAAAATCCCATCAATAAGTTCTTTTTTATGTTTATTTTCAGCCATAATAAGCTATAAACAATTCCAATTAATAAATATATCTATTGAAATCTTTAATCATAAAAATTAAATACCAATAAAATATTATATCAGATATGCAGCCCATTAGTTTTAGGAAATCTGGTGTAAATGTTACTGATTTAAGCTCTCAATTATGGTGTGAAAAACAGCTTGAGTTTTCCCTATACTTAGGAAAAGAAAAAACAAAAGAGATGATTCAAGGAGAGAAAATACATGAAGACCTGCAAAAAGAAGTAGTAGACATTATAGAGGTTTCTCCCTTAACATTTCATGATTTTCTTGCATTAAAATTGATAAATATGAATGAAGCAATTAATATTCTTTTAAGTCAAGGATTAATAAGAGAAATCCCTGTTCTAGGAAAAATCAACAAGATATTCATTAAAGGAATGATAGATGAATTAATAATAAAAGAAAACAAAATAATGCTTCTAGATACAAAAACAAGGCATTCTGATTCAATGCCTTCAAAGGAACAAGTAATATCTGCTGAATTTCAATTAACACTTTATAAGTTTTTACTTGACAATCTAAAAAAAGGTAATTTTAATTACATCCATTTCATGAAATATTACAATCTAAGATATAACCATCAAATTAGCGATGAATTCTCAAAAGAATTAAACCTAGAAGACAAAAATATAATGTCTCTTGCTAAAAAAACATTTTTAAGGTTTAAAGAACTTCCAGAAATATCAGATGATTTAGTCTTAAGATACAGATATAAAGATAATATTATTAAGGAACATAATTTCATTTTTAACCAAGAAAAATTTATTGAAATATACAATTTCATAGAGGAATATTGGCTTGAAAAAAGGCCTGCTTTAAGAACACAAGATTTATGGAAATGTAATCATTGCGAGTTTAAACAGAGGTGTTATAATGAAGAATCTTGAGGTTATAAAAATATTAAACCAAATAGCAGATCTATTAGATATAAAAGGAATTGAATTTAAACCTTCTGCTTATAGAAAAGCTTCAAGAACAATTGAGTCTTTAAACAAGAATATAGAAGATATTGCAAAACAAGGCAAGTTAAAAGATCTTCCAGGAATAGGCCAAGGAATCTCTAAAAAAATTATAGAAATACTAGAAACAGGAACTTGCAAGGAGTTTGAATCTTTAAAGAAATCCATTCCAATAGACTATGAGTCTTTGCTTGCAGTCGAAGGTCTAGGTCCTAAATCAGTCAAGGTTTTATATAAAAAACTGAATATAAAAAACCTTAATGACTTGGAAAAAGCAGCTAAGAAAGGAAAAATAAAAAAGCTTGAAGGTTTTGGAGAAAAAAGCGAAAACCAAATTCTTCAAGGGATAGACTTTGCAAAATCTTCAGGAAAAAGATTCTTGCTTGGCCATATTTATGATATTGCATTGTCTATAGAAAACCAGCTTAAAAATTCAAGAGAAGTTACTAAAGTAAGCCTAGCCGGTTCTATAAAAAGAATGAAGGAAACAATTGGAGACATAGATATCTTAGTTACTAGTAAAGATCCTAAAAAAACAATGGATTTATTTGTTAATTTAAAAGATGCAAAAGATATTATTTCAAAAGGCCCAACAAGATCCAGCATCAGATTAAACTCTGGAATTCAAGTTGATCTAAGGGTTGTAAAGGAAGATGAATTTGGCTCAGCTTTGCAGTATTTCATAGGAAATAAAGAACATAATGTTATAACAAGAAAAATTGCTATTTCTAAAGGCTATAAACTAAACGAGTATGGTTTGTTTAAAAGCAGTAAAAAAATAGCAGGAAAAGACGAAAAAGAAATTTACAATAAGCTTGGTTTGGATTATATTGAGCCAGAGCTAAGAGAAAACAACGGCGAAATAGAAGCTGCGAAAAAACATAGTTTACCAAAACTAATAAACTATAATGATATAAAAGGAGATCTACAAAT
Organism: Candidatus Woesearchaeota archaeon; assembly: GCA_016203135.1. GTDB lineage: Archaea > Nanobdellota > Nanobdellia > SCGC-AAA011-G17 > JACPNG01 > JACQNI01. The sequence goes on along the minus strand of JACQNI010000078.1, from coordinate 58,735 downwards.
ACATACAAATTTTAGCGATGGTATAGATACAATACAAGCAATGGCTAAAAAAGCCAAAGAACTTGGCTATGAATATATTGCCATAACAGATCATGTTGGAAACTTAAGCATAGCAAATTCAATTACAGAAAAAAGAATTGATAATTATCTAAAGGCATTTGAAAAGGCAAAAACTGAAATTAAAATATTTAAGGGCTGCGAAGTAAACATAAAGCCAAATGGAGACTTAGATTTAAAAAATGATATATTAAAAAAATTTGATTTCGTTGTAGCTTCTATTCATTCAAATTTTAAGCAAACAAAAGATTTGATGACAAAAAGAATCTTGAAGGCCATGGAAAATAAATATGTAAAGGTAATAGGTCATCCTACAGGAAGAATAATAAATGCAAGAAAAGGTTATGAACTTGATCTTGAAAAATTATTCAAGAAATCAAATGAAACCAATGTTATTCTAGAAATAAATGCACAGCCAGAAAGGCTTGATTTAAAAGATATTGATGTAAAGGCAGCTGTAGAAAACAAATGTAAATTAATTATAAGCACAGATGCCCATAACACTAATAGTTTAAACTACATGAAATTTGGAATTGCAACAGCAAGAAGGGGCTGGGCTGAAAAAAAAGACATAGTAAATACTTTAAGTTTAACAAATTTTAAGAAGTTTTTTGATATCAGTTAAATTTTTATATTAACCATTAAGATAAATGAATATGAAAGCAAATATCAAGCCAGCAATAATAGGATTAATTATTGTTTTATTATTATCTTTTATGATTTTTTTCATAAAATATCAAGAAACTAATGAGTATAATAAACTTGTAAAAGATTTAGAAGAAAAAGGTGCAAAAGTTGAGATAGTAGGTGATTATCAGCACGTTTCTTTTTCAGCACCAATTAAAAAGCACATAAGAATAGAATATGAGTCAGTATTTGTTTTTGAATATGAAAATGTTGAATCCGCAGAGCTTGATGCTTCCAAAATTTCTGGAGATGCATCAAGAATGGCTGGTTCTATTATGGTGTGGTTTAAGCCACCGCATTTGTATAAAAAAAATGAGCTTATTGTTCTTTATCTAGGCGATAATGAAAAAGTAATTAATTTTCTTGAAGAAGTTCTTGGAGAGCAATTTGCCGGGGCTTAATTCAGAAAATAAGAAGCCTTTTCAATATGCTTTGAATTACTGAAACCTATTTTTGAAGTCCATATTTTTAATGCTTTTTTCCCATTCATCTGAATACGAATTTTACCTTTACCAATATTATAATAATTATAGTTTAAATTGTATTCATTTAATAATTTTAATATCTGAGATTGCATTGGAGAAGGACATATTTTCATTTCTAAGCGAGGATATAAAGTTCCATTATTATTTGCCAAAACCACACTACCATCAGTATCAAAATAACCCCTCAAAACATATTTGCCTAATCTTTTTTTCATAAATTTTTCTGGGATTACTGCTCTATTCCATTTTGGAGATTTCTTTAAACCAATAGATAAGAGTTTATTTGCTACACTTTTTTTAAAGATTAATAATTCAGAAGTATCTTCGTTTTTTCTATCATATCTTTTTGGTTTTTCATTTAATGTTTTGAACATAAGATCACTAACATAACCAACATAAGCCTCTTCATTAGAATTAAAACTAACCTTAACACGATAATATGTAGAATATTTATTTGAAGGGTATATATTTATAGAACCATCTCCGAGTAAAATTCCAATTAATTCTGCAAAGTCTTTGTTTAATTCCATTGTAGCTTATATAAGTCTTAGGTATTTATAAATATTCTTAGAAAAATTCAGTAAATATTTCAGATAAAAAATAGCGGGAGTTGGATTTGAACCAACGACCTCCGGGTTATGAGCCTTCCGCGCCTTAAGATAAGGTTCGACGGGCACTCCTGGTTAGGCAAGTTTTAAGACTTTCTGCCCTATCCCGCTATAATTACATCTACAAAAAGATCATTTAAAAAGATTATGGTTATTAGTTTTTTCTATAAATATTTGTAACATCTTCTGGATCTTCAATGATGCTAGCCAAATGCTCATCAATATTAAATTCTTTATCTATTGATAATTTCGGCAACTCAAAATAGGTTATATTATTTATTATTGTCTCTAGAACTTTAATCTTTGATTTATGTCTTAATTCCCTTTTTGTATCATCGCCAATGCTGGATTTCCTATTGTCGCTTATTATTAATGTTCCTACTGCCCTAATTCCAATGTCTTTTGCCCTAGAATAACAAGATGCTAATTCCATCTCTACTGTCGCTGGTTTAATTTCTTGATATTCTTCATTGGCATGAGGTATTTGAAATGTAACTGCTGGGACAGAAATATTTGTACCAATAACATAGGTTATATTGTTTTTCTTAAATAGTTCTTCTAATTTTTGTTTTAATTCTTTGTCTGCATAAGCCAATTTTCTATCAGGTTCTATTGGATGATAAATCCCATCAAAATGGTATGATTTTTCTGGTATTACTATACTCCCAACTTCTAAGTTTTGAAATCCCCCATAAGCAGAGCCAAAGAACAAAATAGTCCTGCAACCTCCATCATGCATCTCTGTAATAACATCAACCATCGCTGGAGCTCCATAAATATTAAAGACTACTGGATAAGCAATCCCATTCTTTTTAACAAGATGAGCATGATACGCAGAATCTTTGCTAGAAATAACTTCATCAAATAAATCAAGTATTTCTTTCTCAAATTCTTTTGTAATGGTTCCAGCAATAACTATGCCAATATCTCCAAAACTTTCCTGTCCAAATAATCTCTTTGCCCATTTGCCCATATATGTTACAATATAAAAATGATTAAAAACCCTCTGTTTTTCTACTTGATATGAATCCACCAGATTTTAGAGTTAAAATATGGCTAAAATATTTAGAATTCTTTAAAAACTTTCTGGTATTTTTAAAAATATGGAATCAGAAGCTTATCGTTCAGCAATAGATAGGGCCTTTAAAAAATATTTTCGTGGATTTTTTGGCGTAGAAGACAATAGAACTCATGGAATTGATATCCTAGACCCTGTCGTTGGGATAGAAATAAAATCAAGGCTTAGGAAATATAATACCAACTGGAGAGTACATCATTATCAATTTAATGATTACAAAGAAGAATATCCTGGATGGAAACTTTTTTGGATGTTTGTTTTATATGATTTAACAAAAGAAGTTAAAGAAGTTTCAGACCAAGATGAGAAAAACTTAATAAAATTAGTAAGGAATGTAGAAGCATGGTTCATTAATTGGGATTGGATTAAAAATAAGCCTGTTAATTATCCAAAGTCCGGGCCTTTTGTTTACATAGGAAGGAAACATTTTCCTGGAAAATTTAAAACGCTTGCAATTAAAGAGCATATTTTATATCTTCCTGAAAAATGTAAGGCATTAGAAGAACTAGTAAATCATCACTAATTTTTTCCATAACAACTAACAGAACAATCGCTGATCTTAAATTTCACATCTAAAAATTTCTCTATGACTTTTATATTGTTCAAGACATGATCAGTTATCTTAGAAGTAATAAAACTCCCTTCTTTAGCTAAAGCCATAAAGATTAATATTTGATCAGCCATATATTGATCAACAGTTGCCTTGCTATTGATTTCAAATTTTAATTTTTTAGCTAATTCCTCTCCTACATCTTCAGCTTTTTTTCCTTTATCCCCTAAAATATCAACACCAAGTATACACTTTTCATAATGAGCATGTGCATGCATTACAGTTCCAGTAGATAATGCATCAACATATCCATTCATATGATATGTTTCTTTCATTTTCATTTCATCCTCAAATCCTTTTCTTTGTCTTTCTATAACATCAGCCTTTTTCAAGTCACTAGTTGCATAATTAAAAAGGTCTATCCTTTCAAAATCTCCCCTTTCTACTAGATTTAAAACCCTTAATTTCCTGCATGGATTTATCTCTAGTTTAACAATACCATTTCCTTTAGGATAAAAACCACGTTTTATTAACTCTAGGTTTAAATCTACATTAAACATCTCAAGATATCTCATTGGAACATTATAATAGTAGTCAAAACTTGGGCTCCATTTTACATCTGTCCCGCCTTTTATTTCCAAATAGGTTTTTTTATCTGCAAACAATAAAGCAGGTATTAAAGTTTGTAAAACCAAAGTGATAGATCCAGCTGTTCCTATGTCTATTTTATAATTACCTCCCAAAATATCTCTTGGATAAAAACTTAATTCCTTAGATCCAATAAAAGCATCTTTTACATCAGCATTGCAGATACTAGCCATTGCCTTAACACCTTCTAGATGCTGCTGCTTTAACCCCCCTTCATTTCTAGAAGCCCTTATATTTACTATTTCAAATGGTTCCTTAGTTATTGCGGATAAAGACAATGCAGATCTTAAAATCTGTCCCCCAGCTTCTTTACCATCAATGTGTATCATCCATATTTAAATATAACAATGCTTTTTAAATCCTATGAAAAAACTTTTATTGTTATTGTTTTTATCAATATTATTAATCTCATGTACAAAAACCAATAAAATGACTGATCAACCATTAGAGGAAGAAGAAGTAACCCTAATAACTAGTGATAGTATTAAGCTTGCTGGTTTATACTATCCGGGAAAACTAGATAGAGGTATTGTCTTGCTACATCAATTAAACCTAGATAAAAGTTCATGGCATGAATTGATTAAAGAATTAAACAAAGCAAATTATTATGTTCTGGCTATTGACTTAAGAGGTCATGGCGAAAGTGAAGGTGAAAAAGATTTTATTAACATGATTTTAGATGCAAAAGCAGGCCATGATTTTATGAGAAATGCCGCAATTACAAGAATTGCATTTGTTGGCTCAAGCATAGGAGCAAATACAGCCCTTATATATGGCTCAGAGAATAAGCTTCCAGTTGTTGCATTATCACCTGGTTTAGATTATAAAGGTATAAAAACAGAAGAAGCCATAAAAAAAATAAAAAAAGCATTTATTATAGCAACAGAGCAAGACGAGTATAGTTTTAAATCTTCAAAAAAACTAAAAGAATTGAATGAAAATATAAAGCTTGATATTTATCCAGGAAAAGCCCATGGAACCTATATGTTTTTAGAAGAAAGGGATTTAAGTAAAAAGATAATAGAATGGCTTAACGAGAATATATAAAATGGAAGGAAAATTTATCATTGCATCAGGACCAGTAATAATAGAATCTGGAAAGTTACTGGTTAATAAAGATGATAAGGATGATTTCTATAAGCTTCCTGGAGGTACAATAGAAGAAGGAGTAGAAAGTCTAGAAATGGCTTGTCATAGAGAAGTAAAAGAAGAGAATAATGCTGAGATTGAAATTATAAGGCCTTTGCATCCAATGATTTTATGGAAAAATCCAAAAACAAAAGAAAAAATGGTCATAGTTCTTATTCATTATCTTGCGAAATTAAAGAATAAAACAAGCATAAAACCAATGCCTCCAATTAAAGAAGTTAAATGGATTTCAATAAGAGAAATCAAGCAAGGAAAGCATGATGTAGCCCCAAACATAAAGTTTTTAATAAAAGTTGGGGATATTTCTTAGAAAGGTTTAAAAAGAATTTTTTCCCTTTTTCTATATGCCGGAATCGCTTAACTTGGTATAGCGCAGGATTGCTAATCCTGTTTCCTTACGGATATCTGGGTTCAAATCCCAGTTCCGGCGTACTATCAAACATGAATAAGAAACAATATAAACCAATAAAACTTCTTATCAATTAATGGAGATTGAATATTCTGATCATGCAGAAAAAAGGATAAAACAAAGAGGTATAACAAAATTAGAAGTTGAACACATATTAAAATATCCAGTTTACATAAAGAAATCTTTTGATGGAACAAAAGAAGTTGTAGGAGAAATAAAAAACAGGACAATTAAAGTGAAATTAGCAGAAAAGAAAAACTATATAAAGATAATAACTGTAATCTAAAATATGAAATTTGAATACGACAAGGAAGTAGATGCCGCATATATTTACCTAGAATATCCTATAAAGGATGGAGAAGTAAAAAAGACAATAGAATTAAATGAAGATATAATTGTTGATTTTGATGAAAAAGGCAAGTTGCTTGGAGTAGAAATTCTTAATGCCAGTAAAGTTTTGAATAAGAAAACACTTCTGCAAGCCCAAGCATCCTAAAAACTCTCGGCATGAAGACAGAAGGGCTACCTTCAGTTCCGGCATCTTTAAAAATTTTTTGGATTTTTCTCCAAAGATGAAAAAAGCAACAAAAGAGATCTCAATATCTGAAAATATCAGGATTTTATTAGATATCTTTAAATGCCCAAAAAATCATGAGGAGATGATTGGATTGGACCAAGCACAAAAATTAGACAAAGCATTAATGATTAATAGGTTATTATCAGATAATGCATTTAGCTTTAAGAGAAAATTAAGCTATGACGGAACCAATTATATTTTTAGATTGCCTAATGAATTAACGCAAGGAAAAATGCACAAAGAAGTAATAATAACCCCTTTAGAAAAGAATGAAATAGTAGTTAGATGGTAAGGGTACATTGTGATTTCGAAGGGAAATGCAAAAATAAAGCTTTTAGGGAAGTATACCCAAGTTTAATTAAAGGAAGCAGAAAAAGTGGATGGAACTATCTATGTAGAAAACATTTTTATGAAGAGCAAAAAAGACTAAAAGAGTTGGGTAAAAACTTCCCTTGGTCAGGATTTAAAAAAATCGATTATATTAGGGATAATAAATTGAAGAAAATTTCACATGGGTAGCACGGCTTTGTTAAGTCCCAGTCCATAAGTTTTTTTTTCGAAACTAATAAAAAGATTGAATTATAAAATATTTTAATGAAAGCAATAAAATTTCCTTTTGATGTGGATAAATTTTTTAAAAAAAGTATAAAACATCAAAATATCCCAAAGAATGATTTTAAAAAACAAGCCATATTAATCAGTTTAATAAAAGAGTTTAAAGATGAATAATATATACAGAGGAAGAAGTAAATAATAAAATAAGAAGACATTTCAATGAAGACACGCTATTAAGAAGAGAATTAATTAATTTTGGATACATGCAAAGAGATCCTTTAAAAGGAGAATATTGGGTTGTTAAAAGAAACTTGACCAAAGAAGACATTGAAAAGAATACTTTATTAAAAAGACACGCTAAAGCGTATAAAATACTTTGATCCATTTAGGCCTCATCTATAAAAGCGATTTCTTGTTATAACCTTTATTTTATCAATAAAGACTATTCTATGATTGAACTATTATGTATTTAAACAAAAACAATTCATTAGTCTAATAAATCAGGAGGATAAAATGTCAAAAACCATAGAAAAAATAATTTTTGGAGTTTTAATAGTTGCCATTATTGGAGTAACAACTCAGATTATAGCTGGAATGAACAATGAAAAACCCCAAGAAATCCAGGTTTCCAATGACGATCAGCAAATCTCTCTAGAACAAGCAAAGACGATTGCATTGAATGCAGTCGATATGAATAAAGTTGGCAAATTAACAGACGCTGAAATTGAAAACGAGAATGGAGATGTTATCTATTCAATAGAATTTACAAAAGATAACATAGAAACAGATGTTAAGATTGATGCAAAAAATGGTAACATTCTTGTAATTGAAAATGATCTTACTGAAACTGACCAAGATGACAATGAAGAAAAGGATGATGATGAAAATGAAGAAGAGTTATCTGATGAAGCATTAGCTCAAATAGAAGGTAAAATAACAGAAGAGCAAGCCATTGAAATTGCAAAAACCCAAGTAGATATGTCTATTGTCGGAAAAATAACAGATGTTGAGCTTGAAAAAGAAAACGGCATTGTGGTTTACGCTGTTGAATTCACAAAAAATAACATTGAAACAGATGTAAAGATAGATGCTAAAATAGGCAAGGTTATAGAAATTGAAAGCGACCTTGACGAGGAAGAAGAGGATTAATTTCCTTTTTTTATTTTTCTATAATCTTTATAAATAGATTAAACGCTATAATTATAGGTTAATGGAGGATTTATGAAAAAGAAATTACTTGGTTTGATTGCAATATTGCTGATTCAGCTGCCTATTTTTGCTCTGGCAGAAAATGATGGCGATGTATTCATAGGAAGATTTGAGCTTGAAAAAGTCTTAAATCTAGGCAGCGGTCTACTAGCTTTAGCATTATTTATAATAACTTTGTATGCCTATAAAAGAAATAGAAATAAAAGGCTTCTTTATGTTAGCTATGCTTTTCTCTTGTTCGCAGTAAAAGGAATTCTAGTATCTATGGAAATGTTTTTTGGTGATTGGCCCTGGGTTGATCCAGTTTCTAGTGTTCTGGATTTTGCAATACTCTTAAGTTTCTTCTTTGGAATCATTAAGAAATGAGGTCTTGAATAATGTTTCTTGATGAAAAAGAGAAAAAAATTCTTGAATTAGAAGCTAGAAGAAAAATTTATGAAGTTGTCAAGAAATTTGCTGGCTGTCATTTCAGGGAAATTGAAAGAAAAAGCAATTTATCTACTGGCCTAGTAAGATATCACCTTTCTTTCTTGGCAAAACAAGGCCTTATAAGAGAAGAAAAGGATAAAAACAATATAAGGTACTTTCCACGAGAGTTTAAGTCAGAAAATAAAAAATTATTGGGTTTATTAAGGCAAAAAAGCCTTAGAGAAATAATTCTATTTATTTTAACACATCCTAACTGCAATCATGAACAAATAGTCCAAGCAGTTAAAGTTTCTCCTTCTACAGTATCTTGGCATATCAAGAAATTGATTGAAAATAATATTATAACCTATATTAAAACTGGTAGAAAAAATGTTTATAAATTATTAATAGATGAAGAAGAAATTATCAAATTATTGATAATCTATAAAGAAAGTTTTTTGGATTCACTTGTGGATAAAACCATAGAAACCTGGGAATCAATGTAAATTCAAAAGAGTTTTAAATAACACAAGTACTTTTTCTTTGCCGAGGTCGCATAATCCGGTAGTGCGCTGGATAAAAGGCGAATCTCGAAAACCGGTTTCCGCAAGGATATCAGGGTTCAAATCCCTGCCTCGGCGCTTTGATTTTGTTTAACGCCTTCTTTAGTCGTGGTTTATTATCTAGAAAATCACGACTTATTTAAGGTAAAAATGGATTTACATAATTACAAAAGGAGATTTGATAGGATATTAGAAAGATTAAAGGAATCTGATATTTCTGATGAAGATAAAGAATGGATACATAAATTTAAAGATTATTGCCTATGTAGAGGAATTAGTTATGGCAAGATAGATTCCTATGTATTCTACGCTATGAAGTTCGTTAATATGTTAGGAAAGCATATAAAAGATGCTACAAAAGAAGATATAGTAAGAGTAATGGCTAGTCTAAATCAAACAGCGATGACAGAACAAAGCAAAACTACATTTAAAGTTATGGTAAAGAGGCTATATAAGATTGTAAGGGGCTTAGAAGATTCAGATGAATTACCCGCAGAAGTCAAATGGATTAAGATTGGCTTAAAAGATAATCATAAAAAACTGCCAGAAGAGCTTTTGACTGAGGAAGAAATAGAAAAAATAGTTAGATCAGCTGATTGTCTTAGAGATAAAACCCTATTATCTGTTCTAGCTGAATCTGGAGCTAGATGTTCAGAAATAGGCACAATGAAGATTAAACATATATCCTTTGAAGAATATGGGGCAAGGATAAATATTCATGGAAAAACTGGTTCAAGAAAAATTCTCATTATAAGTAGTACTCCTTATCTACAAGAATGGATAAACCAACATCCAGACAATGATAATCCAGAGGCTTTCTTATGGTATAATTTCAATGGTGGAGAATTATTATGTTATGCTCAAATCAATCACATTCTTAAAAGAGCAGCTCAAAAAGCAGGAATTAAGAAAAGAGTCTATCCTCATTTATTAAGGCATTCAAGAGCAACTTGGATGGCTTCAAACAGTGTTGGAGAAGCTGTAATGAAACAATATCTTGGTTGGACTCAAGGCTCTAGGATGGCTGGTATTTATATCCATATGTCTGGCAGAGATACAGATCAAGCTATTTTAAAAATTAATGGAATGGAAGTTGAGAATAAAAAAACAAAGATTATTTTAAAACCACAAAATTGCATCAGATGTAAGACTAATAATGAAAATAGTAATAAATTTTGTAAACTATGTGGTTTAGTATTGGATAAAGAAGAAGCTGATAATATATTAAAGGAAGATTTTGAAAGACAACAGGCAGATGAAATTATGGATAAACTTGTTAAAGATCCAGAAATTTTAGAATTGATTAAGAAGAAGTTAAATTCTTAAGATATTCATTGGGTTCAACAAAATTTTCTTTTTTAAATTCATAATCTAAAATACTTATTATTTTAATTCTTTGATTTAATAAATAGTGAAGGGTACCTAATTTATTAAGTAGTCTGCTAAAGAGAACAAATTTAATATCATCCATAGGTCTCATAAAACTATCAAAATCAGATAATATATAATCAGCAAATCCAAAAGGTAAAAACATACCGTCTTTTTTTTGAAATTTTTTGATTTTTTTAATTTTGCTTTCTAAATAATTAATTCCCTTGACTCCTAAAAAATCATCGGTTTCTTGTTGTAATCTTTTATAAATTTTTATTTTTTTCCTAGAAAGGGTTTCAATTTTTTTCATAGTATTAATAATTTCATTCAAACATAACTCAATCTCATCCCTATCAGTAATAAATTCGCTGAGTTTAACTAAAATTCTCTCTCTAATAATTTTATTAAAAATATTTGTCCATTTAGCTGTTATAGGAGTAGCAAAATAATATGAATGATAAGGATTATTACTTTTACTTCCCCATTTATTTTTCTTAATACTTCTCTCCCACCTAAACCAAGTTTTTTCCATAAAGTCTTCAACAGATAAATTATTTATAAAATTTTTAGCTTTTCTATCTAATCTAAGTATAACATTTTTCTTTTCTAGATATGCTAAATGATATTTTTCTAATCCAGGTAGGGTGTTAATTTTAAACTTTTTAGATAGTTTAATTTTATCAAGAATCTGATCAGCTGACAAAGGTCTTTTAATTAGGGATTTTATAACAAACCTATTTAATTTTCTATCTCTTTTTATTTTAATAGATTCTTTCATCATATCGACTTATCGTTTTTTTAATAAAAAGGCTATATAAGTATATAAGGTTTGTCATTTAAATGACAAACCAATTATGGATCGAAAAAATTAATAATATTAAAAATAAATCTAAAATTGAAAAACAGGATTTAGCAAATGTTCATCCTAATTATCTCCTAAGATTAAGAATGCCAAGAAAAGGCCTATACTTAATATGTTTGGAAAGATTAGCAGAATGTAAAACCTCAAAAGCTGGGATAATAAGCTTTCCTGATGCAATTTCAAAGCTTGCGTCCTCTTTTTCAATACAAAAAAAGCAAGTGTGGGATGTTTTGCTCTTTTTAAAGGATTTAGGTTTTATAAATATCCATTATGGGCATGGAATAAAGATAAATTATCGGATTAAAAATGAGTCATAAGCAACCCAAAGTTACAACTAACAACAGGAATAAACAAGAAAAAATTAATAAAATTATGCAAGCCCTTAAAAATCATCCCGAAGGGCTCACCCCCAAAGCCATAAGTTATTATACTGGGATCAACCATAATACAATAAAGTCAATGCTTCCTGATATGGATGGAGTAAAACATAAGGGGTACGCTGGACTTTATGTCTTAGTTGATAATGATAGGCATGGTGCTATTTTTAAATGGAATTTTCACAATGCAATCCTTTCTTATAAATTACCAAAATATAACGGTCAAAGAATAACAAAAAATTTGGGAAATTCATTACTTAACCTAAAATTTGAAATTGGTAGTACTAGTAAAAAAGCCAGTTTAAGGGTTTCTACACAATATCCTTTGAATATAACTTCGATTTATACCTGCTATTTACTATTTTGTGAATTGATTCATAATTTTTGCAATGAAGAACCAGTACCCTCTAGGGTTTATTTAACTAGCATAGAAATTAATAATGATATGGAAGGTATTAAATTAGACGGCTTAAATAGTATAAGCATAGATTCACTATCAGAACAGTTTAAACTCTATCACAATAAATCAGCTAAGTCACTAAGATCCGAGCATAAACTAAAGCTCCCGATCAAATTAGAAGCTATCTTCAATATGTTAATAAATGAAGATAGATTCCTGGAATTATACGATGAAACGATCAAACATAAACATAATGAAGAACTGATACTTAAATATCAATCAATGAATTCTAAACTTCTACAAGAAATCTTAAAAAAGCTTGATGTTTCCAAAATAAATAGGCGCAATTTATAATCCATTATTATTTATTTAAATAAAATGGATTATGCAATAAAGCATTATACAGATAGATATTCTGGATTAACAATCAAGGCAGTAATAAAGTGGACTCCAGAATTCCTTCAGTTCATTAGGAGAAATTATGATTTGAATAGTGAGTTTACTTCCAATAATCTTTGCGAATTATTTAATAACATTATAAGTGGTAATGCAACACGCTTAAAACTCTGGCGCATGTATAGACAAGGATGGTTTACTCGAAGGTATAAAAAAGGGGTTTACTATTATAAATTTTCTGAAGGAGCTAAAAAATATTATAATCTATGGTATGGGTTTAATAGTGAAGAAGGTCCACTTATTAAGTCCAGTAAACCTAAGTATATGGATAAAATTGTTGAAGTAAAGAGGGAAATAATTAATACAGACAGATACCTAGGAGAGGCGTAATATGTATTTTATTTTAGCTATATTATCTTTGACAGTAGTTTTAATATCTTATTATTTAACTAAAAATAGAAAAGGAAAAATTAACACAATAAAAGATAAGAAATGGATAATTCTCGAACGTCTACGTTTTGAAGATGGTGCACAAAAGGAGAAGTGTTACTACGTAATTCATAAAAAAGACAAAAATAAGAAATCACCATGTTTTAAAGAATTTAACAATTTAAATGAATGGATTAGTGAAAATGGGGCAACAAAAAGAGCATAAAAAATGCGTGCAAGGCGTTCATAATAGATTGAAATCAACGCACCAATGTTTTAAGGAATTCCCAATTTTTAGAGAAGGAAATGTACATTTTATTGATACTGTAGGATTTCCACATAAAGATAGGCCTTACCTTAAACCAATAGCAGTGGAATGTGAATGTGGCTCCTCAAAACCTCAACAAGAGTCTAATAGGTCTGATTTAACAGAATTTAAGAAGCGATATCCTGAAGCCGAGGTATTTCAAGTAAATAAAGCAGAAGAAATTGATTATGATAAATTAAAGAGGTTCAAAAGAACAATGTCCATTCCCAGAATCACAAATTAATATATTGTTAAAAAGAGGAAAGATTTTATTTTTGAATTTATTAATTACAATGAATTTTTTTATTGAATAACAGTTGTTTCTAAAGTAAACGACTTTTTATAATGTGCATAACCTAACCCAAGATATTCACCAAATACAGCACCCACAATTCCTTGAGATGTATGTGTGCCTAATGGTGTATCAAACTCACCCACATTTCCTACAAAAACAGCTACTTCGTACTTAGAGCTCTCACTTGGTTCCAATATTTCACAATTTTGAGTTCCTTCTCCTTCAGGTCCAAATCCCCACCGAGTTCCGTATTGTGGTTTATATCTTGGGTAATCTAATTTTTCATTAGCATATGATGCATATGATGGAAGGAACACACAAACATTTATTGTTGTATCTCCTATATTTTTAACAGTTAGCCACTTATATTGTTGTTCAAAAGAGGATTTAGAGCTAATAAAGGTTAATGGATCTGAATTTACTTCAATATTTATATTTCTTGGTTGTAAGAAAGTAGATTTACATACTATTCCTTCTGTACTTTTTGTAAAATCTTGTTTAGACGAAACACAGACTTCAATTTCTTTTAATTGGTCAATTGTTTTTAATTTAGCATCAGCATTAAAAATATCAACATAAACAGCACCCTGATTAAGTCTAGCTAAATTTCTGACACCACCATACTCTGTTAGCTCAATATTTATAGATTTATCATAAACCCTGTAGTATAAATCATCTCTAAGAGAAGTAACTTTTAATTCAAACCAAGAATGAAATACTCCCTCACTATAATCAAAATAAAAGGTATCATCAATTTTGTTTTCCCAAGTAGCACTAATATCAAAATCTTCATAGTTAACACTTGAATGTATATAACCACTTATGAAATATTGAGTTAATAAGATAACCAATAATAAACCAAGAAAATAAACTAACTTTTCATACCATTTTAGGCTTTTTAGCAAGTCTACCCATCCCTTCATACTGCAATATTATGAGTTAGCACTATATAAAGCTTACTGCCTTATTGTAGTATGACTAAAAGGCAAAGCAAAGATATCAAGATGCTTATTCTAAAAGAATTAAACAAAAAGGACCTAACCTTTGCTCAACTAGAAAGAAAAATCAATACTGGATTTAGGACTATAAAAACTAATTGTACAGAGCTTGAAAAATTTTGGGCTATCAATATAACTAAAAAAGAAAACCATAAGGCTACTGGTAGGCCATATTTTATAGTAAGTATCACTAAGCAAGGAAGAAAGATATTAAACAAATTATTACAGAAATAGGCTTTTTTTATTCTTAAAAATAATAAGATTAATAAATATCTTAGCTTACTGCAATATTAACCTAAAAGCATTTATCTGGTAATAATGAGTGAAAATGAAATGAAAAAGAAACTAGTTTTAACACTTTTATTATATCTCTTTATCGGACTTCTTTTTACTATATTTAGGGCGAATGCTTACTACAATCACTTCTTAGTTGAAGAGGATAGTTTAGAAGATAATGGAAACTCCTACTGGGAAAACCGATGTATAGAATCTAATCGTGATAATCCTGTTCCTCTAGCTCAATGGTGTGTAGATGGATTTGATAAGTTCCATATAGATGAGCCTACACGAATATCTTGGTATTTTTATTTGTATCTTAAAAAACCTTCTGATTTCTTAATTACTTTAATTTTATGGCCACTTCATTTTTTGGGGATTGATATAATAAACTTTAGGGGTATTGGGTATGGTTTATAAAAGTTACTTGATTACTTTTATCCTATTAATTTCACTTAGTAGTTTTGTTAATGCGGCTACTATTGACAGCGTTGATTGGGATAAATATTTAACAAAATCTTTTGAAGAAAGATATGTTTTAGCTAAGACTTCTGGTTATTCTGACGGAACTTCTGTTATAATTGAGATATGGGAAGACGACTTTCTTGATGATGATTTTATCGCTAATTTTTCTGGTGGAGTGAAGAATAACCGTATAATCGCAAAATGGGGTGGTGCTAATGGAGAAGATGGATTTAACAACGCAGAATATTATGCAAAAGTAAAGATTGGAAATGTACAAAGAAATTCTTGGAATATGGATTTTAAAGCTAGTGGTAATTTAGAACATAATGAAGGTGATTGTAACTTAGATTCCTCATGCCAAAATAAATTATATTGTGAAGGTATTCCTATTTTTTCTGCGGGCGGAGGAGGTTCTTTAGGGGATGGTTGTTGTTTTGATTATGAAAACTGGAATGTTAATCAAAACTTTTGTAATTATGCAATAAAGGGACAAGTCTTTAATGTTGTTACAAATCAACAAAATACTTTCAGTTCACAACCTTACTCAAACATAAGTTTATTTTTTGTTGTTTATGATGACTCTTCATTATTGGGAAGAATTACAAATCCAGTTTTTGCTGATTATGTTCAATCTGACTCTAATGGTAATTTCAAATACAACCCTGAATTTAATAGGCAAACAGAATGGAACTCAAATATTTTATTTGATTGGAACATTAAAGTTTTTGCATTAGACAACAACAATAACCCTATTGCTAGTTGGACAAATAGTTACACAAATGACAATGATAAATACAAGAAAGGGTTAGACTATATAGACCAAAGAGTTAGAATTCATACAGATAAACCTTATTGGAAACAAACCTCTGATAGTTTTGAAATAAACAATTTAACATCTTCTGAAAATATTCAAAATGAGAATATAAAAGATGATGAAGAAATTCACTTAACAGAAGAACAAAACTCGCAACTTAATTTAATTAAAAATAAAATAGTACCATTGTTAACAGAATCAGAAACTGACGACTTAACCAAAACTTTCTCGGCTAGTAGCACAGACCCTGAAGAACAAGACGTAGAAAAAGAAGAGGAAATATTGTATAACTCCTGGAAGGGTATATTGATGATTGGGAATGAAAATTCATATTACTTTAACGCTACAATTTTGGGAGGGTATAAGATAATATTAGATGAAGAAATGGTTATAGACTCTCTTTATTCAGATGAAGTTGTTTCTTTTCCTAGTCATTTAACAGAAGGAGAACATAATATCACTATTGAATATGTTCACTTAATTGAGAGAGAATCTCCCAATCTAATGTGGAAAAGAGGTAGTGAAGAAAGTTTTTATTTAGTTCCAAGTTCAAACCTCATAAAAGAATCTTTCAATTACCAATATTATAAAATAAACTCTTCACTAGAGATAAAACCATTTGAAAAGTTTAAAGAAGAAAAAGAACTTAATGAATTGTTAGAAACTACAAATTCTATCAATACCAACGCTTTTTCTGTTGCAAGCATAAGTTCTAGTTTTTATCAGGTTTCATTCTTAGAAGCACCAAGAAAGAATTTGAATGTTAATAATGAACCATTAATTTTAGTTCATGGATTAAATGGAGAAAGTGGATATTTTGATGGACACTTTGAAGATAAATTAATCGCAAAAGGTTATGATGTTTGGAAATTTTATTATCCAAATGACCAAAAGATAGATTATTCTGGTACTTTGTTGTCTGATGGAATTTCTTATGTTAATTCTTTTTACACTTCTTCAAAAGTTAAAATTGTATCTCATAGTATGGGGGGATTAGTAACAAGGTCTTACATCGAAGGAATTGCTACCGACCCAAACGGTAAAAACATATCTTATCATGATGATGTGAGTAAGTTGCTAATGCTTGCCCCACCGAATTATGGTTCATATTTAGCAAATAGAATAATATATGATGAAGGCATGAATTTAGCGTGTCAAGTAATAAATGAGGTCGGCGGATGGTTATTGTTTGGAAAACCTTTTATTAGTTGGAATCAAGATGCGCCAGCATATACAGACCTTGCGATAGGTAGTGATTTTATTTGGAAGTTGAATATAAAAAACACCACATCAAATGTTGATACTTTGATTATTGCTGGTAAAAATCAAGATATCCCATGTTTACCTTTTGAAGCTGATGACTCAGATGATTTAGTTTCAGTCTCTAGTGCATCAAGGATAAATAACAATCTTCCATTAATAGTTATAAATAGAAATCACAAAACAATATATACACAAATAGAATTATGGGAACATGGTTTTTGGGATATGATTTTAGACCATTATACGGGACAGGCTTGGTCTTCAGTTCTAAGACCTCTAATTGAAGATTATCTAAACACAACAACTAACTTAGATAACGTGATTGGTTTGATAGACCAATTTATGACTAATCAAAATAATTTTGGTAGTTATCTTAACCATGATGAAGTATATATTAATTCAAATAATGCGAATAATCCTTTTGGAGAAGGGACTGCTTTGATTAAAGTAAATGAAACCTTTAATGGTCAAGTCAAAATTGTTAATAGTTCAATAGAGTATCAATTTACACAAAACCCAACATCAAAAATATTTTATCACTTTAATTATGATGATAATAAGGAAGATTATGGCTTAACTATTCCAGAAGGAAATTATTCGTTATTTGTAAATGGTCAAGACACTAACAGAAAAGTAGAAATAAAAGCCGCAGAAACTAGTCTTTATGAAATTAATTTATGCACTCCAAATTGGGTCTTAAATAACACCTGGTCAGAATGTAGTTCTAATGATCAACAATTTAAAAATTATTTTGATATTAATAGTTGTAATGATAATAAAAACAAACCATTGAACATCATTGGGAAATGTGATTTTTGTAAACCGAATTTTACTTGTGGGGGGTATAATAAATGTTCAGCAAATGATACACAATCATGTAATTTAGTCAATGATACCTTTAGTTGTTATAATAAAACTGGTTTAGAATCTGACTTATATCTAGGAAATTTTTCTGAATTTGAACCTTTAATATGCGATTTTTGCACTCCAAAATGGATAGAATCATTTACACCATGTCAAAAAGATGAAATATTTAAAAATTATTTCATTGACAATAATTCTTGTTATAATAAGACTGGTTTGAATTCAGATTTATTAGGTAGACCTCAAAACAACACTTATTCCTGTGATTTTGATAATGATGGCTTTATTGGAAATATAACTGAAATTAAAAATAATTTAGATAATATAAATCTAGGAAAAATAAAGGATAAATTAATTTTAAAAGAAAATAATAAAACAAGAATAGAATTACCAAATATTACAATCAACATAAAGAATTTAACTATTAAAAAACAAGAAAATAACAGTAGTTTTGGTTCTCTTCTTATTCGTGGTTTAGATCTGAATGGAAGTAATAAGACGGTATACGTAGACATTATATCAAATACAAGTAAACTATGCCTTAAAGATCAAGAAATTACTAATCTAACAGAGATTAGTAATTCTTGTATTAAAGAAGATGAATTATTAGTTTTATGCCCAGGTTCAAACTTTACTTACAGTTGTGAGATTGTAAATAACTCGTATAAAATAAGCGGTTTAAAACATTCAGGAATTAAAGAACAAGAATCTTGCGATGAGTCATGGACATGTTCTGAATGGAGCTCTTGTACTAGTGGAACCCAAACTAGAACCTGTACTGACTCTAATTTATGTGGAACTACAAATAATAAACCCCAAGAATCCCAAAGTTGTAGTACTGGAGTAGATACTGGATCTCCAGGCGGATCTTCTGGGGGAGGAGGGGGAGGCGGTGGTGGGGGAAGTAGTAGCTCTAGAAGTGTAACGCCTACACCTCAACCAACTCCAACATTTGATTTTCCTATACCTGATGGAGAAGAACCACAAGAAGCGGTTCCTGAAACATTACAAGAAGAACCTAAAGAAGAACCAGTTTTAGAAGCTCAAGAACAAACTACCCAAGGATTCTTTGCTAAAGTATGGAATGGAATTAAAGCATTCTTTACTAATCCAGGACCTCCAACTGGGGCTGCAATAGGTGTTCTTTCTGGAAATAATGGGGTATGGTCTACTATAATCTCTTGGGTTGTGTTAATTTTGACACTAACATTTTTAACTCGCACAAGAATAGTAAGAAAATTAAGGTTTAGAATTAAAAGATTATTTAAAAAAAAAGAATAAAATTTGTAGAATTAAATAAAATAATTAAAAATAACCTATTATGTGAAATATTACTCAACGACCACCCGAAATATGCAAAAACTTATATTTAATCAGATTATTTGTCTATTATGAAAAATAAAGATAAAAAAAGAATTAAGTGGATAAATTTATTGATACTAATACTTCCAATTTTGATTTCATTCCTATTTATCATTACACCTTTTGAAAAGCAGCGTTTAATTTATGCTAATACAACAATAAATTATAAAGAAAGCGCCTCACAAATAGATAGTTTTAATTATAGTTATGACTATTTTAAAAATTCAGATATTATCACTTTAGAAAATAATATTTTTTCAATTCAAACTGATGAACTAAAAAATCCATCAGTGATCAGAACTATTTTTAATAATTTATTTAATGTAATAGGATTAGGTTGGCATGATGTTTGCTACCATAATTTTGATGCTAAATTATATATTTGTAAAATTCCAACAACCCTTGAATCTCCAACCATTTTTACTATTTATGAAACTAGTATGAATGGAAAAAGTGAAAGAGATATTTATGTGTATCCTAGAAAAGAGAAATGTGAACTTCACAATACAAAAAAAGGAATCAACTTAAGAATTAACAATAAAATTAGATATCCTCCTGATGATATGGTTGTTGAGTATTTAAAATCTAATCCGATAAAAGATTGCCCAGAACTACAAGTGAAAGGATGGAACGAAATCACTGCAGAAATATATGTTAGACCAAATTTTTGGATAGTACTTGCTAAAAATCTTCTTTTATTATTAGCTTGGGCAGGCATTCTTTTTTTGTTAATTGAAATAAGGAAGTTCACATACAATTAATAAGGTAGCCATCTGCGTCATACTATTTGTCGTTTCACTCCCCAGTTCGCCTTATAAGTTCATATTTCGTTCTGGACGCCTAACGGCAATTTAACGGTTACAAAATTTTTAGAGCAAATCAATTTCAGGGAAATTAGGTTATTTTTCAATAAATTTAAATGCTACACCCCATCCAGAATGTTATGGATAAAATTTTAACTTGCAATGAGAGGACATTTATTGAAAGTGAGTTCTATGAATTAATTAACAGATATCCAGTTCTTTTATCAAGTAATAGTGTCTGGCTTTATAGTGTAGATGAATGCTACGAAAGAGATAGAACTTCTGGCAAATTGACAGATAAAAGAGTTATTAGAGTAACAAAATGGAGAGCAATTAATGATAAGAAAAATAAGAAAATTAAATACTGGAGAATTTTTAGAAGTTACAATATAAGATCAATGGAAGAATGGTCCCTCACTTCTGAAATAGTAAACGCAATTATTGGAGATGGGCTTAGCAACCCAAATTTTGTTGTTCTTCCAAAAGAAAAATATAAAAACTTTTTAAGGAAAAAAGATGAGATTAGTGAGCTCAATGCAAAATTCAAAAAAATTAAAGACCTAGAATCATCAAATATTGTCCAGTTAAATATTTTCAAAAGACGATTTAACATAATGAAGTCTAATGTCAAAGACTACGAGAATAAGCTTAAAAAATTCAAGACTCTTATCGATAGTTCTAAATCAACAGAGACCGATGTTCACAATTATTTTATTGCTAATAAAGATATCTTTTGGATTTTTGGTTTAGAATATATTGGAATTGAGCATAAAGTTTGGTTCCCACCTGGCAAAAAAGATTATCAATTTGATATAATGTTACAAAGATATGATAACTTTTATGATTTAGTAGAGTTAAAAGGCCCAAATGAGAATCTATTTGACCGAAGAACTGAAAAAAGAAGCAAACCAAATCAAAAGTTTTCAGAAGCAATCGGTCAAGTTTTTACTTATCTACACATATGTGATACTAAAAATATTAAAAATATCTTTAAACCAAAATCTCTTATTGTTATAGGTAAACAAAAAACAGATAAAATTCAAGACAGAAGAATCTTCTCAAGCCATCTGAGCAATGTAGAAATTATTACTTATACTGAATTATATAATAGAGGGAAAAAACTAATAGACTACATTAAAACAACCACATTATCTTAAATAATAAACTTCTGATTTATTAGACTCACCATGATCATTATAATCTCATTTTTCAATTTTTCTTCCTAAATTATACGAAAAGCAATTAATCCAACAAAAATAGTTATAATAATAAAGAAACTAAATAATAAAAAAATGGCTGCTCCAGAGAAATTAATATTAACCGTTAGATTAAATAAAGCCCCAATTATTGCACCATCCATTGCAGAAAGAAAGACTAAGAAATATTCTCGTAAGTACCTATCCATATTATTGATAAAATTTAATGGTTTATATATTAATATCATTTAGGTTCTGCAGTAAAGCCTATAGATGACTCTATCTTAAAATTGATAGATATTAAGATTTAGGACAGAGCCTATTTAGTTACTACTAAAAAGAAACTAATAACAAAAGTTTTATAAATATAGCCAACTTATAAGCCTAAATGGGAATAACCAAGAAAAGAAGGAGAAGGCTCAATAGTAGAAGGGTTGGAAGGAAGAGATTTCCTGGGAAACAAGAACTAGAACTAGAGAGATCTATTAAAAAAGCTAGGCAAATTAAAGAAGGTTTAGCCTATAGCACTACTGAAAAACCAGAATTCCCTTTTGAAGAGGTTTTACAAACTCAAGAACAACCTTCTCAGGAGAACCAATATGAAGATTATGAAAGAACTAGACATGAATTACTTAGGATATACAACACATATAAAGGTGAATTAAGTGGAAAATCTTTCTCTATAGATTTTCTGGTATCTCAAAATTACACAGATTTAGCTAATGCTATTAAAGAATTTCATGGAAATAAAATATTAGTATCCCTAATTCTACCAAAAACAGACAAAACAGGAAGAACAAACCCTTTTTATAATGTCGAAAGAGATAATGAAGAGGATAGAGAAAATTTTCTACTTGCACATGGAATAAAACCAGGGGTTGGAAAAATAACTGAAGATCATTTTAAAAAATATAAGAAACCTTCAATAAAAACTCTTGAAAGCAGGTTAGGATTCATACGTGAAGTCGGGTTGCATCCAGCAGACAGACCTTGGATATTATTAGAAAGTCCATCAACTATAAAGAGAGCTGCAGAAGCAAGTAAAAGAGTGAATGACAGTTCCCCTTACCATAAACTAGGAGTCAATTCTGGTGCTAGCAAAGAAAATATTTTAGAGGCTATAATAGAAATATGTGCAGAAGTAAGTGAAAAATATTATACAAAAGAACATTTACAAGGGTTTGGTTATAAATTTGTTGATAAAGGAGGAAAAGAAAGATATTTTGTAGTTCCAACTAAAGATCAACTTAAGAGTTCTAGTAAAGAAAGCCTCAATTTATACTTATGGAAGCATTATGGTGGAGTACCAAAGTTTAGAGAATATGTACATGAACATTTTAAAACAGAGAGAAAAGAGCAACCTAATGTCCCTCCAACATGGGAAGTTAGAAGAAATGGAAAAATTGAATTGTTAGTTAATAATGGAATTACTGAAGATAATGTTTCAAAAAAATTATGGAGCGATCTCAATAGACATAGTTTAAAAAAATTGGAAGAAAGCGTGGGATTAATTAAAGAATTTGGATTTGATGTCGATAAAAAAATATGGCTGATTCCTGAAGGAGACATAACTCATTTAAGAGAAAGATTGGAGGATATGAAATATGATTTATTTATTAGAAACCTTCTTAGAAATGAATATGACATAGAAATAGATCCAAAAGCTACTTTTGTAAAACCAATTACGTTAAGAATTGCTAAAGCAAACAGAGATTTTCAAAAAGAAGAAATTGATGAATCTTTAGTTGAAAGAGCATTTGTACAGGGAATCTCTGGAAATGAAGATTTTAGACATGTTCTGCTTGCAGCTAAAAGAAATAATCAGAAAGCAATAGAAACTTTATTGAAACATTATGAAAGTAAGATAAAAAATCTTACTTTTAATCATTATAGAGATGCTCCTATTGAAGACAAGAACTCTTTTGCAAGGATTGGTTTGTTTGGCGCAATTAAGCATTTTACAAATCCAGGGTTTGATTTAGATGATTTTGGTGCTTACTGTTATAGATGTATGCAATATGAAATATCCCAACATTATAAAGACGTAAATCTTGTTTCTTTACAGAAAGTAGTTCATACTTATAAAGATGGAAACAAGACCTTATTAGAAGACACTATAGCATCCTATGATAGATTCGATGAAAGACTTATAGAAAGAGACCTAATTGAATATGTATCAAGTAGACTTAAAGAAAACCTTACAAAACCAGAATATAATTTACTCGTGGATAACTATGGTTTAGAAGGAAAAGAAAGTTTATCTCCAGAGGAGATGAAAATTAAATATGGTTATAAAAACAAGGCAGAGTTAGAAAAGAATTTACAAGGGATAATACAAAAAGCTCAGAAGATGTTAATAGAAGGCATTTGAATGTTATTAAAATTCATACTTTCTTAAAAATTCTTTTCTTTCCATCTTAATCTCTTTTAATATCCCTCTAAGAAGTCCCCTGCTTATTGGTTTATTTGTATGCATAGGCACTAATGTTGTTCTCCCATCTTGATGTCTATAGAATTTATGGCTGCCTTTCTGCCTTATAGCTATGAATCCCTCTTTCTCTAAGAATTTGCATACTTCTTTAGAAGATAGTATGGGAAGCTTCAAGGTTATACCTCGACTTCTTGCACTCCAACAAACTTTATCTGGTCCTCTTCAATTTCTGTTTTTTCTTCTGCTTGTACTTCTAAGCATAATTCAATGGCTTCTTTGATGTTTTTCATAAGCTCATCCAAAGTATCGCCTTGAGTTAGGCATCCTTTTAGTTCAGATACCTTGCCTACATAGACTCCGTCTTCGTCTTGTTCTATTATTACATGAAAGTTTTTTGCCATAGTTTAAGTAATGTAATTATTGTTTATTAATATTGCGTTTTGGGTATTTATTCTATTTAATAACTAGCTGGAGCAACCTTTATATAGCCCTTAATCTACTATACCAATAAGAAAGGCATTAAACAATTTCTAAGTGCCCTGCCTCGGCGTACTATCCTTTCATTACTTCAACAACTCCAATATCCTAGTAGTCCTGATAATAAGAATTCCTTTGTATTCTTTCAAATCAAGCAAATCTTTATCTCCGCTAATGATATAATCTACTTTTGCACTTTCAGCACATTCAAGAAATTTATCATCTTTTTCATCCCTGCAAACTTTTATATTCAATTTTGGAGCAATAACCAAATGAGAAAGTGAAACAATTTTTTGTATGATCTGATCTGGAGTTAAATTTGCTTTAACCATAACATCATTAAATTTTGGTCTCCTTATTACATCTTCAATTTCATTAAGAATTTCAATAGTAGTATATAACTTTGCCTTGCCCTGTTCAACCCTCCTAAATAACCTTGATTCATTTCCTTTCCAAAAGAATGCAGAAACAATTGTATTGGTATCAAGAACTAATTTAGGAGACATTTCTAACTTCTTTAATTGCTATCTTTAAATCTTCTTTTGTTAATCCTGCCTTCTTTGCTGCCTTTTGTAATGGTTTTACAATTTCATCAAATGTTCTCTTCATTGCAGGAGTTTCTATTTTTTTTAAAATTAATGTTCCCCCTTCTCCAAATATCATAAATTGATCAGATTTCTTAATTCCCATTTCCTTCCTTAATGAGGATGGTATAACAACCTGTCCTTTTTCAGATATCCTAGTAAGTTCGACTTGCATATGAATCACCGGTAGGATAAGTAAACTATATCTTACTTATATATCTTTCTATTTTTTGTATCCGTTTAGCTAATTAACCTTTCATGAAATGGAGAATCTTTAATTAATAGGCATTATAGGCATTGAAAACTATTTTTAACTAAATTCGATTTTCCATAGGTTCCATAGGAAAAATGAAAAGTTTTTGTGAAACCTATATCCTTATTTCTTTAGATCTTCTCTGTCTCTTAGTAGGTTTTTTGGGATATGTTTCATCTGGAGTTAGCTAACGGATACTTTTCTCCGAAAATTATATAAACTCAAATAATATAATACAAATATGGCCAAGATATTTAATGTTATTGTGGAGCAAGGTGAAGATGGATACTTAGTTTCTGAGGTAGTTGAACTTCCTGGATGTCATACCCAAGCTAAAACTTATGATGAATTAATAGAGAGAACTAAAGAAGCAATAGAACTCTACTTAGACGTTAAAAAGCCATTAAAAATAGAAACAAAATTTCTAGGGTTGCAACAAATTGAGGTAGGTTAAATGACAAAGGTACCTCTCATTAAGGCGAGAGAGGTAATAAAAGTTCTTGAAAAATTGGGCTTTGAATTTAAAAGACAAAGAGGAAGCCATATGTTTTTTGAGCACTCAGATGGAAGGACCACAGTTATACCAAATCATCCAGCAGATGTTGTTGATAGACATTTATTAAATAAGATCATAAAGAAAGATTTGGGTATTAGCAGAGAAGAGTTTTTAAAACATTTATAATAAAATTCATTGCAGAAGAATAGATTATACATCTTCTGCCTAGGCGCTTTTTAGAAATCCTTAAATAACTTTTTATTCTTATATTTTCTATGTCAGACGAAGAAACAATTGGCTTTCATAAGGGATCTTTAACAACCCTTGCAAAAGAAAGGGAAGAATTAATAAGAATTCTAACAATAGTAGAGCAATTGATGCAGGCTCACTTAAAATCCTTAAAAGAACTGGGTGTTGATCTGGAAAAGGAAGCAAAAGAAGCAAATGATCTAATAAAAAAAACAAAAACTCCAAAGAAAAAGGGAGAAAATATAACAGACAGGCTTGCTTAAAATGTTAATGGATTCTGAGTTGCAAGAAATTGTTATGGTAATGATGAGTCCTCTAAGAACTAGATTAATTAATTATAATCCAGCTTCGATCAAAGATTTTGGGAATAGTTACGAAGATTATAGAAGCAATCTTGACTGGTTTGCTTCAGCATTAGTAGAAAATAGTAATGCATCTAAAGAAACTCAATTAATAGAATATTCAGACTTCATGGCGTTTCTTTATCACTATAGGGAATTTTTTGGAGATTATTATCCTTCTTTAATAGCAGAAATGGATAATAGGGATGTAGATGAGATTCTATTTAAATATGTAGATTTAAATGCAAAAATAGTTCTACAACAGCTTAAAAGGTAACATGTTCAACCAAAAAGTTAAGATCCTAAATATAAAGCAGGAAACAGAAAGTGTAAAGACATTTTTTCTACAAGTTTCAAGACAGGATCTTGATTTTAAGCCAGGCCAATACATAATGCTTACTATACCATCAGGAACAAGATCTTTTAGCATATCAAGTTCTCCAATAGTAAAAAACCATATAGAACTATCAATAAAAAAATACCCGGATAGCAAAGTAGCTGCTGAAATGCATTCCCTTAAAATTAATGATGAAGTTTTAATCAAAGGCCCTCTAGGAAGGTTTATTTTAAAGGAACAGGATAAAAATTCTATATTTCTCGCAGCAGGCAATGGAATAACACCATTAAGAAGCATGATTAACTATATTATTGATAAAAAACTAGACATTAACATGCAGTTGCTTTACAGCAATAAAACAAAAAATGAAATTATCTTTTATGATGAATTTTTAAATTTAGCTGAAAAAAATAAAAATTTCAAGCCTTATTTTAATTTAACCCAAGAAGACTGGAATGGTCTTAAAGGCCGAATAGATAAAAAAATGATTCAAGATACTTTAAACATAAAAGATGCTACATTTTATATTTCAGGCCCAAATGAATTCGTAGAAGCGACAGTAAAAATCATAAAAGATTTAAATATTCCTCAAGAAAAAATAAACAGGGAAGTCTTTGTAAGGCCCACTAGTTAAAATGTTTGTTCCAAGATTTATCAAAAGAATGATTGTATATAACTTCTTGCAGCTGCCTGAAGAAGAAAGAGTATTATTTACAACATTGGACTGGCTTACTAAAAAAGGAAAGAATGAATTAAGTTCTGATAATTTAGACTCAAAAATAGAAGGGATCATTTTGTCATATAGCACAAATAATGAAGCCGCAAAAATAGAACTTTATTTAAGACAATTATGCATAAACAGCAACTTTAGGGATGAAATGGTTAAGAAATATAAAAATATCATCCTCTTTCATTTGGATAAATTTTCATCAAGAGAACTAATGTCTTATCCATCAAGACAATATTAAAGATCAAACCCAATAAGTAAAGTAGCATCATCTTTCAATCCTAAATTAAATCTTTTAACAAGAAACTTATGAACATCCTTGCCAGGAGAGCTAGATACTACTCTCTTTGCATTTACTTCTAAAAAAGGCACAGCTGGAAATATTATTTTTCCATTGTGTTCATTTACAATTTTTCCTTGTGGTTTTCTAAATCCTGAATCATGAGTTAAAACCAATGTAAACTCCCTTTCAATGCATTCTTTTACCCCTATATTCTCATCTTCTTCCATATTGAGAATTATATCTTTGTCTTCTTCCTTAAGCAGGTATATATTGCTCAATCCAGCAGATCGAAGGCTATCAATTATTGCCTTTATTTTTGCCTTTTCCATCTGATTCCCTCTGAAGTATCTTCTAAGATTATTCCATGCTTTTTATTTAACTCTTGCCTTATCTTGTCTGACAAGCCATAGTCTTTTTTCTTCCTGGCGTTTTCTCTAGCTTTTATTAATTTTTCCTCTTCTTTTGTTAGCTCAGTTTCATCTAAGTTTAATATTCCAAAGATTTTATCTATTTCACTAAAAAATTCATATACATTTTTGCCAGTGCCTTTTTTGTTTATCTCTTTCATAAAGTCAAACAAGACAGCAAATGCTTTTGGCGTGTCAATGTCATCATCCATTGCTTCAATGAACTTCTTCTTTGCTTTTTCAATGATTTTTTTATCAGCTTTTTCCTTGCTTTTTTTTGCAATCAAGACAAAATCATTTATTCTTCTTAATGAATTTTCAGCGTTTCTTAAATTTTCTTCGCTAAAATCAATAGGACTTCTATAATGTGTTAAAATATAAAAAAACCTCAATGTTTTTGCATCATGTTTTTCAAGAACTTCTCTTATGGTTAAGAAGTTTCCAAGAGATTTAGACATTTTATTGCTTTCAATATTCAAAAAGCCAGTATGAAGCCAGTATTTTACAAAAGGCTTTTTTCCAGATAGAGATTCCATCTGAGCAATCTCAGCCTCATGATGCGGAAATATTAAATCTCGTGCTCCTCCGTGGATATCATATTGTTGTCCAAAATACTTTTCTGTTATCGCTGTATCTTCGATATGCCAGCCCGGCCTGCCAGTTTTTCCAAAGGGATTTTTCCATGAAGGCTCATTTTCTTTTGAAAACTTCCATAAACAAAAATCTCCTTTATTTCTTTTGTCTTTATTATCATCTATTCTTGAAACAGAATCCTCAGCTTCTAAAGTTGTCCTTCCAGATAATTTCCCATAGTCTTTAAACTTAGAAAGATCAAAATATATTCCATCGTCTATTTTATAAGCAAAACCCTTATTCATTAATCCTTGAACCTGGTTTATTATCTCTTTTATATGGTCTGTTGCCCTTGCATATTTATTTACTGAGTTAATTCCAAGAACCTTCATGTCTTTATAATACTCAGTTTCATATTTTCTCGCTATTTTCTCAGTATTAATATTTTCATCTAAAGCCTTTTTTATTATCTTGTCGTCTATATCAGTAATGTTTTGTAAATAGAACACTTTATATTTTCTATATCTCAAATATTTTACAATAATATCAAATTGTAAATAAGTCTTTGCATGGCCTAGATGGCTGTAATTATAAACCGTTGGTCCGCATATAAACATATCTACCTTATTGCCCTTTCTAGGCTTTAATAATTCCTTCTTCCTAGTCAATGTGTTATAAAACTTTAGAGCCATTATTATGATTAAATCCTGCAGTATGGGCATCCAGGCACTTGGAAGTTATGATTTTCATGCTCCTTTCTAGGGCTTGTATAATTGCTGATAATGCCTTCTAAATTATATCCAGAATTCATGTATTCCATTGAATGATTGTTGTAATTATTCATATATTTTTTATTGATTATTAGTATTTAAATGTTACTACGTAAGTTTTATATATTTTCTGTCTACTAAAGATATATGCAAGAAAAAATCAGAGAAAGCCTATCTAATGAACAGATAAAAACCTTAGAAGAAGTTTTAAAAACATCTGGTTTCCTAGTTGGAATAACTGGCCACGTTTACATAAATAATGGCGAATCTCCAATTGAAATGCCAGTTGGATACTTTGATAATAATCAAGCCTCTTTAGTAAATCTAGAAAAGTTTACCATTGACCCATATCATTCCCATCAAAGATTAAAAGAAATATTCCAAAAAATATAGCTATTTCCTGCTTTCTAACAAGCTGACAATATTCCATATTTGTGTTCTGATAAAACCAGGAATATTAGGATCATCGCTTATCTCATCTAATTCCTGTAATGACTTGTCTATTTTTATTCTAATATCTGCATTGTCTTTTTCAAACATAATCTTCATAGAACAAATTCTGCTTCTGACATTCCTAGGAACTGACAGATCTTCCTCAATTTGATTTAATAATTGCACCACCTCTGTAATATTCATTTTTACTTCTCCAGTTCTTTCATAACCTCGTCTCTTATCTCTTTTGATTTTTCCTTGATTTTATTCTCTTGTTTTTCTATGTTTTTTATTCTTAATTCTAAAACTTCTTTCCTTGATTTAAGATCTTCAGTTAAATCCTTTTTCTTCTTCTTTAGCATTATATTTCCAACCAATTTAAAAGCAGTATCCTCTTTAAGATTGCCAAGTTCTTTCAAGGCATTTTCAATTTCAGCAGCTTGGTTTTGAAATGTTTGCCTTTGAATAAAGAAATTCTGCAGATTTTGCTCAAATATTTGGAGCTGTGCAATTTTTTGTTCTGTATCTTTGTCAAGTTTCATTCTGCCTTTACTGTTGTTCCAATATGTCTAGTTTTATATAATATCTTGCTACCGCAATAAACACACCTTATTCTTTTCTTTACATCATCATAAGATATGCTCTTACCACAGTAAAAACATTTGTATAATCCTTCTTTTATCTTTGCCATTTTTACTCTATAAAATAAGCCTTTCCTGCAAATTTTGAATTGCATTTATTGCATTTAAATATTCCGAATGCAAGCCTTTTTACTGCAGTCTTGCTGCAGTATGGACATTTGTGTTTTACCTTTTGCTTTTTCTCTATATCAGCAATTAAAGTCCTTACGCTTCTTCCGTATCTTGTTCCAAATCTCCCTGCAGAGCCAACTTTCCTTGCCATTCAAAAAATATCAAAGAATGATTTAAAAATGTTTCTATTATTAATTTTAAAACAACCAATATAAATTTTTCTATATCCCTATATTTATGCAAAAATTAGATGAAATTATAAACTCAAAATTAAACTATGTCTTAAATCATCCTTACTATAGTGGCAAACATACAATAACTCCTAAAAAATTTATTGTAGAAAAAATATATTCTCAAGAGTTTTTAACATTTGAGGAAAAAAAAGAATATTCCCTCTCTGGAATATTAATGACCCAAAGAGAAGTAGGCTGGGGCAGGACATTTTTTTATCCATATAAAGTCTATAATAATCCTTCAAGATTTATTGAAGTAAAAGGATATGGCCAAGACGGTCAAGATATGTGCCTATGGCTCCATTCATCTAACGATATACTCTTTGGAACATTTTTTAAGAAAGCTGAAAGAGAATATTTAATATTGGAAAAAGCATTTAATTCAGGCTTAAATACACCAATGCCATTATTGCTAGGAAGAATATATAAGGAAGAATGGTTAAAATCAGGATTAAAAGTTGCATCTAGCATAATTTTATCAAGATCTGATTCTGAAAATAATTTAGAGAATAGATTCTCTATGTCAAATCTTGATTTGCTAGAAGAATATCTTAAAGCTGAATTAGATTTACCAATAAGTAAAAATCCACTTGGGGCTTTTAAGCAAGATGATGATGCTGGTTTCATCATAAGAGCCCCTTTGTCTCCATTTAGATTAGGAGATCCAGAAGATAAATATAAATTAAATGAAAGGATTATTGAAATAGCAAAAACAGCTGGAAAAACCTTCTATAAATTAATAGAATTAGGCTATTTACATCTTTGTCCAAGCACTGGAAACATAACAACTGCTGGTGAATTGACAGATCTAGCAGATTGTTATGATCTGAAAGAAGAAAACAATTTAGAAGAAGTAATAGAAGATAGAGAAAATAATATTAAAATTGATTTCTGGCAGGATTTAATAGGTCCAAGACATCTTTCTAATTTATCTCCTTTGTTTATTGAAGGTATGTTTGGGAGTAAATTAAGCCTGGTAGATGCATCAAAAGAGTTAGAAGCAATGATTTTAACATAGAAATTTATTTTAACTTGTCTTTATGTCTTGATCTTATATGCGCTTCTAGATTTTTTACGTGTTTATTACAATATTTGCACTTTCCTTCAGTACTTTTTTCCACAAACTTTGGTAAAGTTGTTCTTTTTTCATGATGTTTTCCTCTTGTCATCTATTTAAAAATTATTACTCCTATTTAAATTTTTGCAAGAATTGGACTTTGTTTAATAATTATCAGAAGAGAGATACTTTTTTAACAGATTTATGACTTTTTAAACAGAAAATTATAAACCTCCCCCAATATTTTTTTATCCATCTTAGATATATTAAGATTAATTGCTTCTCTTAGTTTAAGTGTTGCGGGTTTCCCTTCATTTACTTTCATATTTTTAACATCTTTCATCTTACATAAAAAGACATAGAGTTCGACTAAAATTTCTTTTTCTTTGACTTCATATTGATACTTATTAAAGAATTTTAGACTTTTAATATCTCTTATATCAATATTTAATTCTTCTTTTATTTCCCGTTTTAATGCTTGTTTTACTGTCTCTCCTTCTTCCAAATGACCGCCAAAAAAACCATAGTCTACTTCAACAGGTTTGTCTACGAAGCCTTTTCTTTTCTGCATAATAATCTCAAATTTATTATTATACGGTAAAATAAGTGCTACCGTTTTCTTATTCATTTTATTTTGATAATGTTATTGGTTATTTAAATCATTTGTTTGATTAAACTTCGCATCTATTCCTAATTCAAACATCTCCTATATAATTACACAGATATTATGGCAAGATATTAAGCATTAGTCATAAAAAGTGGAGCTGCCCTGATTTGAACCGGGGTCGAAAAATATATAAAGGTTAAATCTTCTTAAGTTATATGAAGAGATTATCAAAAATTCAGATAAGATTAATAAAAAATCTTTCTAAAAATGGATTAAGTTTAAGAAAGATACAAAAGAAAACAAATATTACTCTTAGTACTATCCAGTATAATCTAAATGTAAATAAAAAAGTAAAAAGAGTAAAACAAATTAATCTACTATTTCCAGACTTCATAAAAGGGGAAATTATAGGTTCGTTTGCGGGGGATGGTTCATATTACCATGATAAGAATGGTAGGAGTAGTAAATACTATACAAGGTATTTCCTTTCTTATAAAGATGATAAAGAATATAAGAATTATTTAGTTTCTCTTTTCAAGAAAATGGGGCTCAATCCAAAAGTGTATGTTAAAAATTATAAAGGAAATCCTAGTTCATTTGAAATAAGAATAAGTTCAATAAATCTATCAAATTTTATTAAAGATTATTTGCATTGGGAAAACAGAAAAGTATACTCAATACGTCTTGCCAAAGAGATAGAATCTCATAATAAATCATTCTTATTTGGTTTTGCTAGAGGTTTAATGGATACAGATGGGTTTGTTGAAAACATAAATATCTCTTGTGGGGTTGTTTCCAAGGAGCTAATAGAAGACCTTAGAAAGATACTTTTAATTTTGAAGATTGTTCCTAGAATAACAGTAAGAAAAAGAGATAATCGAAAAGACCTGTATCTGCTTAGAATTCCAAGAAAATATTTGGAAATATACTATAAGAATATTGGTTTTAGCAATAAAAGAAAGGAAGAGGGTCTATTGAAGATAATGGGACTGCCAGGATTTGAACCTGGGTCGCAAGGTCCCAAACCTCGAAGCCTAAACCAAGCTAGCCGACAATCCCTTTAAAATAAATTTAGAAGTTTAATTTATAAAATTATCTGTAAAACCTTACGGCTCTTCAATATCATCAAGATCTTGTAAAGCCCCATCTAATTCATCATCAAGCTCTTCAGGAGCTACTTGTCCGCCTTGTATTTCTTCCATAGATGGCTCTTTATCCTTAGCTTCTTGTTTCTGAGTGCATCCTATTAAAAACATTGCAGCGACTAAAACTATAAAAATTAATTTAACCTTCTGTTTCATTTTCTTCCTCCACTTCTTTGTCTGGCCAGTTTACACTCTTTAAGAATTCTTTCCATAATTCTCTTACTTCCAATATCACTTTCCTTTTTTCTTCTTTTGTTGCTGCTTCATTAAATTCTGCCTTTTTTATTTCTAAATTAGCTATAAAGACTGCAACTGTTTCATTATCAACCCATCCCCTATCTAAAAATCTTTCAGCCTTATCTTCAAGATTATAGAACTTAAACTTAATTCTATGATAAACATTGTCTTTTAGCCTTTTTCTACATTCTTGTTTTTCATTTTCATCTAAAAGATTGCATTCCCTTTTTTGTTCCTTAATTTTTGTTATGTTCAATTCATGATCAACACATCTCATCCTTTCATCGCCAATAAACTTCCAGCATTTCTGCAATTGAGCATATCTTCTTACACAATTCTGTCTTTCAGTCATATTATCAATAGTTCTGCATTCTTCAGGCAAATATTCAAGCTTGTATTCTTTTCTAAGCTCTACCCTACTTAGATTTAATCTGCATCTCACTCTATCTTCTATATCATCTTCCTCAAAACACCTTAGTCCAGAAGTTTCTACTCTTTCTAATTTTATATCATTTAATTTTCTTCTTATTTCCATAGCCCTAGGAGTCTTTAACTTATCTTCCATCATCTTTGATCTAATTTGTCTTCTTTCTTCTCTAATCTCTCCCCTTTCTTCTATCATATTTCCTCTAGCTTCATTTAATGAATCATCACTATCTGTATCATTATCGTCTGCATCAATTTCATTAACATCATCATCTAAACTCCCACCACTTCCCCTTGAGGCAGCATAAACAGAAACAACTAGCAATATAGCAAATACAAAAGCTAAAAATACCTTTTTCATTAAATGCCATAGATTATAATTCTTTAAATATTTTCGTAAAATCATATAAGTGGTAACATAACTTGGAAAACTATTTATTCTTTGGATTTTACTTATTTCCCATGAAGCTGGCAATATTAGTCAGAACTGATTTAAAAATGAGCAAAGGTAAGATAGCAAGCCAAGTTGGCCATGCATCTGTAGAAGCTGCTCTAAATGCAGATCCTTTAACCAGGGATATCTGGATTAAAAAAGGCATGAAAAAAATTATTTTAAAGGTTAAAGATATTAAAGAGCTTCAATTCTATAAGGAAAAAGCCAATAAAAACAAAATACAGAATTCTTTTATAAAAGACGCTGGTAAAACCCAGATAAAAGCCTCTATAACCTGTTTAGCTATAGGTCCAGATAAGGAAGAAAAAATAGATCTAGTTACTAAAAATCTTAAATTACTTTAATATTCTTAAATATATCCAATTTGTGCTTTGTATGTCTGGTACAGAAGCTATAGATATAGAACAATCAACATTTCTAGTAGTAACGATATTCTTGAGATTTATTTCTAAAGTATAGTTAGCTATGTTACCTCCAGTAATTCTTGAATTTATAGAATCCATTTCATCTTCTTTGTTGTTAAAGTAATCATTGACAGTTATTCCATAGTTTCCGCTATTGTCTGTTCTTGTCAATAATTCCCCGTTTGTATAGCAGTTAAAATTGCTTGTAACTATATTGCTTGCCCTTTCTCCAATGTTTTCAATTTTTGCAGTTATCTTTGAATTCCCATAAACTAAAAATCTTCCATCGGTTAAATTGCATTTTCCACTGCAAGAAAATATATTTCCGTTGTTTTCAGTTAATACCAATTTTGTTGGGCATTGTCTTGCACAATCTTCAGGGCAGATAGTTTCATAAGTCTCAAGATTGCATCTTTCTTCAGATTCACATCTATCATTCCCGCACAAATTGCTTTCTTTTACTATTCCAATATTGTCTTTTGGCTGTTGAAAGCATCTTTTATCATTTTCACAATCCCTGCAATCACAAGACTCAGAACTATCGCATACTTCATCCCCACATTTTACAACTTCATTAGGAATTGAATTTCTATTTATTCTATCTATGTTTTCGCATGCAGAAATAAATACAATTAAAAACATTAGTAAAAAAATCCACTTTTTCATTATAAATAATAAGAAATTTAAGTTATATAAATATTATTGTGTTTTAAAGCTACTTAAAAAAAAGAAAAAGAAAGGGAAATTAATCCCAAAAATCATTTCCAGGTTGTGGTCCAGGAATAACCTTGTTTTTTCCTCCAGAAACTCCATCATAAGACGTTGCATAGTCTCTGACTTTATTATTTGTCACTAAATTTCCTGTTCCATAATTGAATACTCCAAAGTCATATCCAAATGCATTGCAGTCAGCTATTGATATATCGTCAAATACCTTATTGTTATCAATTTCCAAAGCATCTCCTTCTCCATAGATCCCGACATCTGCATTTCCAGTTATAACATTTTTGCTAACAACTGAATTATCAGCAAGATATATCAAGATTGCTGTTGCAACATAATCACTTGGCCCACACCATTGATTACCTTCAACTAAGTTTTGAGTTACTATTCCAGTAGCTCCAAAACCGAGCTGTATTGAATTAGCAGCTAGATTTGCTTGAGTTGCACTTTCGTCTACTTGATTGTGATGTATATTAACATCAACATCGCCGTTAGCAACTATGCCAGTTTTCTGCCAATCAACAATTTTATTATGTGCTATCTCTACGTTTTTTGTATCTGGATGAGTTCCATCAAAAGGAGCATTTCTTACCTCAATTGCATTTCCTTCCTGACATCCACTAGCACCTTGGTTTATGTTTCTTACTTCATTATGCATGATGCTTCCTGAAGCTGCTTCAAACATAATTCCTCTTAGCCTATCACTTCCACCATCACATACATTAGCTAGATTATCTGTATCAACTACTAGGTTTTCTACATTTGCTGTAGATCCAGAATTGCTTACAACTGCTCCCTTAAAATGATTTCCAACAGGATCTATTGCTGTTATAACATGGTTATTTCCATCCAATGTAAATCCATCAGGAATCAATAGAGTCTCATCAGTTGTACAATCACCATCTAAGTTCATCACATTTCCAACATTAGTAAAAGTACAAGTTGCAGTAGCTTCTACTAAGATAGGCACTAAAAACAAAACTGCCAATAAAATTAGATACTTTCTCATTTTTTACCCCCTTTTTTTTATTTATTGTAACAAAATTATTTGTATCTATATAAATAATTTATGTTAATCTAATATATAGTAAACTAGTTGCTATATTTAATAATAATCGCTGGCTGGAATATCACTTTTTTGGTAATCATCTTTAAAATTCTTATCTAAAGGCTCATCATCAGATATAGCAGATACATCATATTTTACAATTATATGTAAATGATCTTCTTCAAGTTCATTGCCAAACCTAGCATATATTCCGTTTGTATTAACAGTATACCATTCACCAGTGTCCTCTATACTTTCTACTGGTATTGAATATCTATCCAAATAATCTTTCAGTTCATCAGTATTTCCAAATTTTTTTATTAGATTAACATCAATATATATCCAAGACTTCCCAATGTGTTCTTTATCTAAGTCGCGTTCTTGAGAAAGTATTTCCATAGTATGAACACTTCTTACCCTTTCATGGTCGTTTTCCAAATCATATATTATGCTAACCAAGTCAAGTTGTCTATCATTAACACCATGTAATTCTTTTAAGATTCTAGTCATATTTTTTTCATTTCTCATTTTCTCAGATTCAAAAACACTCCTATATAAAGATTTCCATCAGATTTTATTTTGTTCTATCCCTAAATGTCCAGACTAATCCTCCTTTTTAAAATCTTTTAAATAAACTTGAATTTGAAACTTATATTTTAATTCTTGGTGAGGTCTTTTATTATTCCAATAATAAACATATTTCTTAAAGCTCATTCCTAATCTTGGTGCTTCATACTGAACTCCTTATTAAGGGGATCAAACCGCTGTTTTTATTTAAGTCCAACTATTTCAGGATAGAACATAGTGGTTATAAACAGATAAATTTAAAAGAACAAAGATTAGCTTTGAAAACAAGCTCCGGTAGTCTAGTCCGGCCAAGGATTCTGCCCTTTCGAGTAAACTTTTTAGAAAGGTTTAATCAAAAACAAAGAAAGGCGGAGACCCGAGTTCGAATCTCGGCCGGAGCACTACTACTTCTTGTGACATTCTAGAGGACAGAGTAAAAAGCAAAATGCTTATATATTAGATATATATTAGTGTATATGTGATATAAATATGGTACAAGCAATGATAAATATTAATGAAAATGCCAATAGGGTATTAAATATAGTTAAGGCCAAATATGGTCTAAAAGATAAGTCTGAAGCTATAAATCTAGTTGTTAGCGACTATGAAGAAAATCATTTGGAGCCGGAATTAAGACCTGAATATCTTGCAAAAGCTTTAAGGATACATAAACAGCCTTCTATCAAAATTGGTTCTGTAGAGAACCTTAGGAAGAGGCATGAAAAATAATGTATTCTTTGGGTATCAAGCCAGAACATGATAAGAAACTGTCTAAACTCTTAAAGAAAAATAAAAAGCAATATGAAATAATTATGAAAAAGGTTCAGGATATTATTCAAAATCCGCAACATTATAAAAATTTTAGGTCTCCTTTGCAATTTTTAAGAGAGGTTCATATAGACAAACACTTTGTGCTCACTTTCTCAGTTGATGAAGGTAAAAAGAGCGTAACACTAGAAGATTATGACCATCATAACAGAATTTTTAAATAAGTTAATAACTAACTCAAACAATATTTAAAAAGAGGCATAGTAATTAATATTAACATGTACAAAAAAAAGATACAAGAAAAAAGGAAAAAAATTGAGGAAAGAATTAAAAAAAGCTCTGAGAGAATTAAAGTTGAATCCATAAAAATCAAAGAAAAATCTAAAAAAATAGAACAAGATATAAGATATAAAATAATAGAACATCGAGTATTTTTATCAATAGTAATAATTTTACTATTGGTTTTACTATACAACTATCTTCATAAAGGATTAATATATAACTTGATAAACAGCGATACAGAAGATACAATCAATCTTTTGAAATCGTTTGGAAAATATTCTATTCTAATCTTTTTTATAATAACGATATTTGAGGTTATTTTAGCGCCATTGCCAAGCATAGTATTGTTTTCTGCTGCTGGGGTTGTATTTGGGGGTTTTTTGGGGGGTTTAATTGGTTTACTTGGAAATCTGGTTGGAAGCATAATCGCTTTTTTAATTGCAAGGAGATATGGCAGGCATATATTTGAAAAGATGATAAATGAAAAACAGCTTGCTAGATTTGACAAATATTCAGAAAAGTATGGGGCTTTTGCCTTGTTTATTTTAAGATTAAATCCTTTTACATCTACAGATGTTTTTAGCTATTTATCTGGATTTACAAACATGAAATTAACTCATTTTATAATTGCAACTTTATTTGGCTTAGCTCCCTTGTCATTTATACAGTCTTATTTGGGAAATAGATTTATAGAAAACAGCGAGGCATTTTTAGCCATAAGTTTTATCATAACAATTTTATATATCATGTTATTTTTATATGGAATATATTTGGGAAGGAAAGCCAATAAAACTTAATTTCCTGAATAATGCTTATAGCATAATCAACTTATTGATCATGGAAGCAAATACTGGCTGTTGGCCATAAGACTTATATATAACCTCTTGACTTTTTTTAATTTTAATTAAAAGAGGTTATATATTTGAATTTAAGAAATCTACTTGACAGGATAACATTTAAGCATATATTAATAATTTGGGTGTTAATAGTAGTTCTTTTTGGATTTTTTTATTTTTATTTAATGAATGATTTTTCAATGCTTTATTATAACCAGAAGGCAAAGCCCGTTAGCAGCTTACTTGATGCAGTTTACTTTAGCTTTGTAACTGCTACGACTACTGGATTTGGTGACATCGTGCCATTTGGATTATTTAAGATGGTAGCCATAATCGAGGTTTTGTTTGGGTTTCTTTTGCTTGCTGTTGTAACATCTAAGCTGGTTTCAATAAAGCAGGATGTTATATTATCTGAGTTATATGATATTTCATTCCAAGAAAGAATAACCAAGCTAAGATCTTCTTTGTTATTATTCAGGCAAAATGTAAACAATATAATTCATAACATGCAGGAAGGGAATAGGAACGAGAGAAGGATAATAAACAATGTTGATTTTTATCTTGTCTATCTTGAGAACATATTTCAAGACTCTTTAGGTTTAGTTGCTAAAAATAATAAGGGGAGCTTCATAAAGCAGCTTGATCCGATGAACACAGAAATAATATTTAACAGCTTATTGCAGTCTTTAGAAAAATTACATGAATTGATAGTAATTTTAGATCATTATAAGATAAGATGGAAAAGCGATTCAAACATTGAGATTATTAAGAAAGACTTGTTGATAAATGAAGAATTATTTGAAAGACTAAACAATTCCAAAGACATGATTAGGCATTCATTAGAAGACTTAAATCAGAGAAAGGATAAAGTAACTAGGGCTATTTTAAACCAATTAAAATAAGAAAATTTATAAATGCCTGATTTTTTTCTTAGAGAATGAAGAGAAGTTCTAGACGATGGAAGAAAAAAGGCCAAATGAGATGGAAATGGCAGAGAAAGAGAATGAAGAGGGAAAAGAGAAAGAGAAAGATAAAGTAAGATGAATGAGATTAAAAAAGCAAAGCTAGATAAGTATTTTTCTACAACTGAACAGGCCATAAAGGAAGCACAGAAAAACTTGACAAAGGCTAAAGGTGTTTGCATAAATCTTGATGATATTGCAAAGGAATTTCTAGAAGTCGCCAAAAATTATTTTTCTGATGCCAAACATTTTCAGAATAAAGGGGATGAAGTTACTGCCTTTGCCGCATTGAACTATGCACATGGATGGCTGGATGCTGGTGTGAAATTAGGATTGTTTAGGGTTAAAGACTCAAGGTTGTTTGCTTATTCTGAATAGGTTTGTAATAATCATCCCTTAAATTTGACTCCATATCAGTATATGTTCCAGGATTAAATGAATTCAGAAAATGATTATTTATTTTATTTTCTTCTATAAATAATTTTAGACTTTCTAATATTTTTCCAGGATATGTTTTGTTTAGCCTGATATGACTAACGTTTTTGAATTCGTCATTGATTATTCCTTGAGTTGTTAAAATAAAAGCAGCGTCCCCTATAGGAGAAAATATATGTAATTCTTTTATTGTTGGATATATTGGTCCATTTTCTACTTTTTTTCTTTCCAGTTTTAATCTATCATGTTGATAAGGCTTATCTCTGACTAAACTAAAATAATCTCCTAGGATGAAACCATTTGGGCTTAAAACCTTACTAAGGTTGGCAGTTTTAAATCTAGGGTCTTTGGCTAAGTGTTTATCTAAAAGAGTCACTTCACTATACTCTCTTGGAATTCTATTAAGTTGTGCAAGGATTGTAGCAACAATATATAATTCATGTTCAGGTTGTTTGCCATTTATTTCTATTACTTTTCCTAAGTTTAGGCCCGCAAGATTAAATTTTCTGCTATGTGTATAAGGTCTAGGAAAACCTGTTATTATAGAATCTATTTTTGATGTATTAGCTACTACCTCTGCTGGCAGCTTAGGTTTGAAACTAAAAAAGGATCTATTGGCGTTAAACCAAAGCTATCACATGAGTTTTTAATTAAAAGTTCTAGCTCTTCTAGTGTTAAACCTTCCCTTATTTTGCCTTCTAAACTTAGTTTTGCGGCTTTTGAAATTATTTCCATATAATTCAATAAAAAAGTACATTTATAAGTATTTTTCATATTGATTATATATGATAAAGGCAGTATGTGTAACTGGTGTTGCTGGCAGCGGGAAGACTAAGTTTGCTAGAAGGCTTGCAAGAAGCAAGGATTATAGGTATTTAGATGTCAATATGATAATAGGCAAGAATAAACAAGTAATATCTGGCTATGACAAGAAGCTAAAGACAAAAATAATTGACATAGACAAGCTTAAAGAAGTTTTGACAAGGATTATTATAAAATCAAAGAAAAAATTAGTTATTGACTCACATCTAAGCTATTATTTAGATAAAAAATATGTAGATAAAGTTTTTATTATTAAATGCGATGTCAATGAGCTTAGAAAAAGATTGAAGAAAAGAAAATATAGTAAAGAAAAAATTGAAGAGAATGTTGAGGCTGAAATAATGGATGTTTGTTTTAATGAAGCTAAAGAACTAGGGCATGATGTTAAAATCGTTAGAAATTAAAGCTCAATGTTGGGTTACTTATACTACCTTTTCCTAATATATCTTCTATTGAGCTAGCTGATGGAATTTTAAGTTTAAATTCATTGATTTTAAGGGTGTAATCTCTGTCTTTAGAATAATCTACTTTAAGAAGTGAGTTTAAGCTTGAAGATATATGTGAAATAAACTCTTGATTTATATTTTCAATGGGCTCAATTAAGAATGGAAGCCTTTCATGCAGAATACTTTCTCCATTTACTGCTATCTTCCATCTATATTTATTGTTTTCTGTAAATTCTTCTTTATGAAAATATTTAATAACATCTGAATCATATAAACCATTTAAATAGCCACTTAGATATGACGCTATCCTGGGATACTGCGTTTCTAATTCAATCTCAAAAACCCTTAATGGGTAAGTCGCTAGATCCATTTTAAATTCTGGCTTGAAGCCTTTTTTTAATGTAATTTTATAGAATTAGAAAATATATAAACATTGCTATTTAGAGAGCGTGTCTAATAAATAGCTATTTATTCTAGTTAATTATTATCCTTAAAGAGTGTGTAAAAGGGGGTCACACTCTTAATAGTAAATAATTAAGAGGTGAACTCCCCATGCTACATAGATGGAATAGTTTGATTGAAGATTTAAACCTTTTTATTAAGACAGCCAAGAGGCATATTAAGAAAGTATGTTCTAAATTGAAAAACAAAAGAGGTAGGCCTACAAAACATGCCATAGAAGATTACCTGCTTTTGCTTATAGCAAAGGAAGAGGATAAAAAGAGCCTAAGAGGGGCAGAAGCTAGATTAAGCAAGTTAATATGTAATGAAAGGGTAGACCATTCAGTAATCTCTTATTGGGAGAAAAAGCAAGAGGTAACTGAGATTCTTAATCTAATTGTAAAAGAGCTTGGAATTAATCTGCAAAATAAGCTAGGATATGAATTCTCTATGGTTGATTCAACTAAATTTAGCAACTGGCATAATGAAGAAGTTGAGTTTCATATTGTAAACAGGATTAAGATGGGTGTTGTTTATCCAATTGGCATCAGTTTAATCACTAAAACTGTAGCTAGCCCAGTAGAAGAAGCAACTCCAAATGGAAAAGGAAATTTATATGGCGATGCTTGGTATGATGACAACAAGACAATTGGCATTTTATTTGGCAAGGGATATATTCCTATTATCTGTCCTAACAAGAATAGATGGCATGGATACTATAGGAAGAAAGCTAGAAAGCTATATAGAAACATTAAGAATAGGCTTGGATATAGGCAAAGTGGAAGAGGAGAATCTATATTTGGCAGCTTAACTAATGAATATGGAGATAGAATTAAAACTCTTACTAAACTAGCAACACAAACTAGAAGTATAGCAAGGGTAATTGTTCATCAAGTTAAGTTGATTATAAGAATAGTGGGAAAATTATTAGGAATTGTTAGACACGCTCCTATTTAGGTCTAACCTCAAGATAATGGCATTTTCCACAATAATATCTGTCTTTATGATCTGCCATGAATGTTCCTGGACCGCACCTTGGGCAGATTTTTGATCTTTCTAGCTTATCTCCTGATACCTTGTATTTTTTCCATATTTTTGGAGAAACCTTATTTTTTACTTTCTTCTTTGCCATCTTGTTTTACTTCTGCTTTTTTTTCTCCAGGAATTTTTTTCCTTGGCTCAAATTGTTTTAAATCTTCTTTTTTTTCATAAACATTAGTGATAATTTTTGCCTTGTTTATTCCATATTTTTGGTATACGTGCCTTAACGCTATCAATTCCTCTGGTGTTTTAATCATAGAAGAAATGCTTTTCATTAAATCTTCTTTTTTTGGGGTGGTTCCTGAAAATTCCACTTCAAAGCTTATTCTTTTTCTGTTAAGCATGGGCATGTTTTTTTCTTCAATTTTTTTAAGCATCATCTTATTTTTATTACATATTCTCCTTTAACTTTAATGCCTGTTTTTTTTGCTATCTCTGAAATATTTGAATCCAGTATGTTTATTCTGCCCTGCCAGTTTTCTGTGAATTTACTTCCCTTGCAGATAGGGCATTCATTTCCTTTTACAAATATTTTACAATCCTTGCATACTTTCTTCATTTTTTCTTAACTACCTTTTTTTCTTTTTTAAGATCTTGCTCGATCCATGATAATGAACCAAGTTTAAGTTGCCTCATAGTAAGGCCTATTTTTGGACTTGTCTGGTCTTTATAACTTATGGCTATTATCCTTGCTCGACATTTGTCTCCAACCTTTAAATTTTTCTTGCTTTCTTTTCCTGTTAGTACATTTCCTTTACTAAAGGAAACAAAGTCATCCATTGTTTGAGATACATGGATCATGCCGTCTAAGGGACCTATGTCCATGAAAG
The DNA here is from genome assembly GCA_016203135.1 of Candidatus Woesearchaeota archaeon. Classification (GTDB taxonomy): domain Archaea; phylum Nanobdellota; class Nanobdellia; order SCGC-AAA011-G17; family JACPNG01; genus JACQNI01. Next base: position 14,398 of record JACQNI010000078.1, on the reverse strand, counting down.
CGCCAAAATCTGTTATATCATTTATTTTTCCCAAAACAACCTCTTGAAGTTCTGGCTTGAATGTAAATATATTGAATTCTGTATCATAGTAAGCAGCACCATCACCAGAAATAATAACTCCTTCCCCAATATCTGTTATCTCTGATACTGCTATCACTGCCCCAAGATCTTTTGATATATATCCCTCAAACTGCTTGTTTAGTGTATCAAGCACGGCTTTCTTTATATCTTCGCTAAATTTATCTGGGGATACTCTGACATGGGTTCTGACTTTTATTTTGTAAAACATTTTAAATTGCTAAATATTTTTTTTGCCTTATTGTTATTACCTGTATATTTTTTTTCTTAAGCTTCCTTTTTAAATCTTTGTCTTGGGTAGCTACTATTGTATCTTTGCCTACTAAGTCTAAAATCAGATTATCGACGTTTTTAAGCCTATCTGTTTTTATCATGTTTATGTTTTTGGCCTTGATAAAGGCAATGCATAGCTTTTCTAGATTTTTACCATTTAATTCATCCAGGGTTTTGTCAAGGATATTGACTTTGAATTTTTCATCTAATATTCTGGAAAATTCAGAGAATATGTCTATCTTGTTTTTTAGACAGTTTATTAAAAAATCTGTGTCTAAGATAATATCCATTATAAGTATTTTTAAAATGAATTTTTAAATCTTTTGGATTATTGTAGTTTTGATAAATCCCTATAAGAATTTTCTATGTTTGGGTTTCCATAAATAATTTTTAGTCCTTTTATTATTTCTGGTTCGATTTTATTTCTATATTCAATTACATAATCGAAAAGCGCTTTGTTTATGTCCAATGCCAAAATTATCTCTTTATTCTTTAATTTTGTTAGATCTTTTGCTTCATATATCTCGCTTTCTAGCCTTTTAGTTAAAAGTCTTCTTCCTTTTTTAATAGGCCTATTACGTTTTTGTTTAGTTCCAATCAAATTATGTTGTACTATATAATCTGGTAAATCAAGGAAGTAACCAATATCTGAATAGTACCAATTAAGAAGAAAACTTCTTTGGATAGCTGCCTTTTTTCCTTTTGGGGTTGTATGTCTATGTTTTTTTCCATAAATTGGTTCTAGGTTTAGTTTATTTAAAATGTTTCCCATTTGGGTAAAACTAATATTTAAACCATATACAATTTTCTCTAATCCTATTTTTTTACCTGATTTTTTAGCTTTTTCATATCTTTTAAACGCAGCTACCAAAGAATTGAAAGAATTACTATTTTGATTTGTAGGTGTTTTATAAATATATTCTGCTGCTTTTTCATAGGCAAATCCTTTCTCTTCCCCTAATTTTAATAATCTATATTTTAAAACCAAAAGCAAATTTTTTATTGCTTGGTTTTTTTCTAATCTCTCTGTTTTTAGCAATGCCTTTTCTTGATATAATAATAACTTTTCTTTATCTTTTACTTCTTGCCTTTTTTTCTCCCATGTTTTATATTGCAAAGTTGCTAAAAGGTGCTGTCTTACATTTTCTATAGTGCAATTATTTTTTATTGCAATTTTTGTTTGAGAAAAACCTAAATCAGCTAAATTATCAATATTTGGATTGGTTTTATAAGGGGTTAAATTACTTATTAATTTATGTTTATGTAAACCAAAACGAAAAAGTGTCCTTGGTGTTGTTTCTAGTCTAATACAAAGATCTTCTAAAGAAGTTACACTTCCATCATTTAAAATCTCATCAACTAATTTAGATAATTCTTTAGCTTTTTTAACGCTATATTTCTTCATAGCTGCTTTGTTATATATCCAATAATCTTTGGGCATATTTATTTTTATATTGGCTGATGAAGCATATTGGTAAGTAGTTATTGGATTTATTGTTCCAAGTTTTTTTGATATTGCTTCTGAAGATTTGATTCCTTTTTTTAATAGCCTTTTCATAATTTGAATTGTTTCTTTCTTGGGTCTTTTCTTGAGTTTATGGCCTTTCATAATTAAAAATAAAATAAAAAGTATTTATAAAAGATGCCATTCTTAAGTGATTTAAATTAATTATTTTAAGAAGGTTTAGAATTTTGTTGCCAAACCATATTTTGCCTATCAAAATCTCATTAAACTAGGTCTTATGGTGCTTGTTTTTGCAATTTTTTCATTTTCAAATTTCACTTTATAAACCTTTTCATTTTTTACTTTATTTTCATAATTTTTGCATATATTTTTCAATATTCAATGAAAACATAGGTCTATAGGTCTTGTAGATGCAATAAAATGCACTTTTAGACAGAGAAAGATTTTTAAAAGCTGAAATTAAAAGATTGTTAGCTTTTGAAATTAAAGCTAATTTTAATTTATTTATTGTAAAAACCAAGGGGTTAATTTAAACAAGGTAGCTAGAAATATAAAAAAATGACCAATGAATATAAAGCAGAAAGCATAACTGTATTGAAAGGTCTTGAAGCAGTTAGGAAGAGACCGGCAATGTTCATAGGAGATACAAGTTTTAGGGGATTACATCACATATTTCAAGAAGTAGTTGATAACTCAATAGATGAGGCTATGACAGGATACTGTAAGAAGATAGAGATTAAATTAAACAATGATGGATCTATAACTGTTAAAGATGATGGAAGGGGAATTCCTGTTGATATACATCCTGAAGAAAAAAGACCTGCTGTAGAATTGGTAATGACTGTTTTACATGCTGGTGGGAAATTTGATCATAAGACATATCAGGTTTCTGGGGGATTGCATGGGGTTGGAGTTTCTGTAACAAATGCATTGTCAGAATGGCTTGAAGTTAGGGTAAGCAGGGATGGAAATATCTACAAGCAGAGATATGAAAAAGGAATAAAAGTTTCAGAACTTGAAATTGTTGGAAAATCTGAAAAAACAGGGACTGAAATAACATTCATGCCTGACAAGCTGATATTTGAAAGCGTTGAATTTGATTTTGAGGTTATATCTAAAAGGGCAATGGAATTGGCTTTTTTAAATGCTGGATTAGAGATTGTAATTGAAAATGAAAAAATTAATGACAAGAAGACTTTCAAGTATGAAGGAGGTATAATAGAGTTTGTAAAATATCTTAATAGAAACAAAGAGCTATTGTTCCAAGATCCTATATACATATCAAAGGAAAATGACATTCAATTGCATGTTTCTTTGCAATATAATAATGGCTACCAGCCTTTGATACATAGTTTTTGCAATAATATAAACACTGTTGAAGGAGGGGTTCATGAAATAGGATTTTTAACTTCATTAACAAGAACAATAAATGATTACATAAAAAAGAATAAAATTTCTGAAATCAAGATAACTGGAGAGGATGTAAGAGAAGGATTAACTGCTGTTGTTTCTGTTAAAGTTCCTGAGCCGCAATTTGAGGGACAGACTAAAACTAAGCTTGGAAACTCTGAAGTCAAGGGCATAGTTGGATCTATTGTTCATCAAAAGTTAAATAGTTTTTTTGAGCAAAACCCAGATATTGCTAAAAGAATATGCAGCAAAGCCATAGGCTCTGCTACAGCAAGAGAGGCTGCAAGAAAAGCAAGGGAATTAACTAGAAGAAAAACTGCAATGGATTCAGGATTATTACCTGGAAAATTGGCAGATTGCCAGGAAAGGGATCCAAGCAAGGCTGAGATATTCATTGTTGAAGGTGATTCTGCTGCCGGCACTGGAATATCTGCAAGGGAAAGAAAGTTTCAAGCAATATTGCCATTAAGGGGAAAAATATTGAATGTTGAAAAGGCAAGAATGGATAAAATACTGAAAAGCAATGAAATAGTTTCTTTGATTGGGGCTTTAGGATGCAGGATTGGGGATGAATTTGATATTTCAAGATTGAGATATCATAAAGTTATTATATTAACGGATGCAGATTCAGATGGAAATCATATTTCTACTTTATTATTGACTTTGTTTTATAGATATTTGTCTGGGGTAATAGAAAATGGATATCTTTACTTAGCACAGCCTCCATTATATAGGGTTATTAAAAATAAAAAAAGCTATTATATAAGGAACGATGAAAAATTAGAACTTTTATTAAAGGAAATTGGAAGGGAAAACACAACAATATTAAGATTTAAAGGCCTTGGAGAGATGGATTCTGACGAATTAAGAGATACAGTAATGAATCCTGAGTTTAGAATATTAAAGCAGGTTACTGTTGAGGATGCTGTTATTGCAAATGAGATATTTGATGTATTGATGGGAGAAGAAGTAGAGCCAAGAAGGCAGTTTATTTCTAAATATGCAAAAGAAGTAGAAAATATTGACATATAAAATGGCTAAAAACAAAACTCATCTACAATTAATTGAAATAATTAAAGAAAAAGTTAAACCTTATTATAAAGATTTAGGAGGACATGGGTTTGATCATATAGAAAGAGTATACAATCTTGCACTGACTTTAGCTAAAAATGAGAATGATGTTGATCTGGATATTATAAAGTTGTCTTGTTTATTGCATGATGTTGCAAGATTAAAAGAAGATAATAAGGAATGTTTAGATCATTCTGAAGAAGGTGCTAAGATAGCTCAGAAAATGTTAGAAGAAGAAGATTTTCCTCAAGATAAAATAGACCACGTTAAAGAATGCATAATAACCCATAGATATAGTAAGAACCGTAAACCTAAAACTAAAGAAGCTAAAATATTACAAGATGCAGATAATTTAGAGGCTTTAGGGGCGATATGTATAGCTAGGGTTTTTATGTATAATGGATTCCATAGGCTTCCAATGTACAATCCCAATATAGAACCTGACAAAGAATATCATGGTCAAGAAACAACTGCCATTAATCATTTTTACGAAAAAATTTTAAAAATAAAACCAGAAACTTTTCATACTACTTTAGCAAAGAAAATAGCAAAGGAACGTTATAATTTTATTATTACCTTTTTAGAACAATTTAAAGCAGAATGGGAAGGTAAAAAATAATGGCAGAAGAAATACAACAAAAACTGATTGAAGAGGAGATGAAGGAAGCATATATGGATTATGCAATGTCTGTAATAGTTTCAAGAGCCTTACCGGACATAAATGATGGTTTAAAACCAGTTCATAGAAGAATTTTATATACAATGTATGAAGAAGGCATGACTAGCGACAAGCAATTTAGAAAAAGTGCAGCTGCTGTTGGAAATGTTATTGCAAAAAGACATCCTCATGGAGACATGGCTGTTTATGATGCATTAGTCAGGATGGTTCAGCCATTTTCTTTAAGATATACATTAATAGACGGTCATGGTAATTTTGGATCAATAGAAGGATTTTCTGCTGCGGCCCAAAGATATACAGAGTCAAGATTAAGCAAGTTTGGAGAAGAATTACTTCAAGATATAGAAAAAGATACAGTAGATTTTATTCCTAATTTTGACGGAACAAATAAGGAACCAGTTGTTTTTCCTTCTAAGATTCCAAATTTATTAGTCAATGGAAGTTCTGGAATAGCTGTCGGAATGGCAACTAATTTTCCACCGCATAATTTAAGGGAAGTCATTGATGGAATTATTCATTTGATTGATAATAAAGAGGCAGACATTAATCAGTTAATGCAGTTTGTCAAGGGACCGGATTTTCCTACCGCTGGAATGATTGTTGGAAGAAATGGAATCCTAAACATGTATAAAAACGGAAGGGGGCATATTAAATTAAGAGCCAAAACTAAAATAGAAGAAAACAAAATAATCATAACTGAAATCCCTTATCAAGTAAATAAGAATTCTTTGATTGAAAATATTGCAACTTTAGTAAGAGAAAAAAGCGTAGAAGGAATTTCTGACATAAGGGATGAGAGTGATAGCAAGGGAATGGGAATTATGATTGAAATTAAAAAAGGGTATAATGCAGAGGTAATTTTAAATCAGCTTTATAAAAATACCCAAATGGAAGTTACTTTTGGGGCCATGTTAATTGCCTTGGATAAAAACCAGCCAATTATTTTTAATCTAAAGCAGGCAATGCAGAGTTTTATTGATCATAGAGTAATAGTTATAACAAGAAGGACAAAGTTTGATCTTGAAAAAGCAAAAAATAGGCTTCATGTTCTTGAAGGGCTGGCAATAGCATTAAACAATATTGATGATGTAGTAAAGTTAATTAAAAACAGCAAAGATGTTGCAATAGCAAGAAAAGGATTGATTGAAAAATATAACTTAACTGAAATACAAAGCAACTCAATCCTTGAAATGAGACTACAGAGATTAACTTCTTTAGAGCAGGATAAAATAAAAAATGAAATAAAAGAACTTCAAAGCTTGATAAAAGAACTTCAAAGCATATTAAATTCCCAAGAAAAGATATTTGATATTATAAAGAAAGAACTTTTAGAAATAAAAAACAAATTTGGAGACGATAGAAGAACAGAAATATTGGATATAGAAGAAGAGATTCTTGTAGAGGATTTAATACAAAAGGAAGATGTTGTTATCACTGCAACTTATTCTGGATATATAAAACAGACTTCCTTAGCATTATACAGAAGCCAGGCTAGGGGGGGAATTGGGGTAAAAGGAGTCAATGTTTCAGATGATGATTTAATTGAACATATGTTTATCACAAATAATCATAGCACTTTATTATTTTTTACAAACAAAGGAAAAGTTCACTGGCTAAAGGCATATCAGATACCGCCTGGAAGCAGAATAGCAAAGGGAAAAGCGATTGTTAATCTTATAAATCTGGAAAAGGATGAAAAGTTAAATGCAATATTGCCATTAGCTAATTTTAACAATCAACATTATTTGATATTTGTAACTAAAAAAGGATTGTTAAAGAAAACATCCCTTGAGGAATATTCAAGACCAAGGCATGGTGGAATTAGGGCTATAAACATAAGGGATAATGATGAACTTGTTAGTGTTAGATTAACTCCTGGAAATCTGGAATTTATCTTGGCAAGCAAAAACGGCCAGGCTGTAAAGTTCAATGAAAACGATGTAAGACAAATGGGAAGAAATGCTACTGGAGTCAGGGGAATAAAGTTGAGGGGAGATGATGAAGTTGTTGGATTAGAAGTAGCTTTGAAAAATGCAACATTATTGACCGTTACTGAAAATGGGTTTGGCAAGAGAACTGATATGGATGATTATAGATTGATCAGAAGGGGGGGAAGCGGAGTAATAAATATTAAGATCAATGAAAGAAATGGAAAAGTCGTTGGAATAAAAACCGTTAGAGATGATGATGAAGTTATGATAATAAGCAAGAGTGGAATAGTTATAAGAATGCCTATGATAAATGTTTCATCTATTGGAAGAAACACACAAGGTGTTACTTTAATGAAATTAAGGGAAGGGGATAAAGTAACTACTGTTGCAAGGACTGTTAAAAATGGAAGCACAAAGTGATTTAGAAGAAATAGTGATTAAAGCAAAGCAAGGGGATCAAGCTGCCTTTTCATCATTATATAAAGAATATTCACCACAAGTATTTGGATATCTTCAAACTTTACTTTTTAAATTTCGTCTTAATAATCCAAGAGATCATGCAGAAGACTTAACACAAAAAACTTTTATTTTAGCATATCAAAAAATTTCTGATTTAAAGGATGAAAGTAAATTTATAAATTGGGTTTATAGAATAGCTAGAAATGAAGCATATCAACTTATGAGAAGAGAAAGAAAAATAAATCAAGAATTAAATTTAGATGACTTAGGTAAGGATAGTTTATATCTTCGTGATACTAGGGCTATCCCTGGAGATAAAATAAGAATTGATGAATATTCTAAATTGTTGAATCGTTCTTTAAATAGGGTACATAGAAATTATAGACCTATATTGATAGACAGAATCATAAATAACTTAAGTATAGCAGAGATTTCTAGATCTAGGAAAATGAATCCTAATACTCTAAGAGCCAATTTAGCTAGGGGCAAAAAAAATTTAATTGTAAATTATGAAGAGGAAGTTTTATCCAACGGAACTGATTTTCCAAGTATAGAAAGATATATTAGGTTTAGAGTTAGGAAAGATATTAATTCTCAATCTGGCCCCAGCCAATCAATCTAAATCTTGATCCAATTAATCTAGAAATAGTTATTCTATCTGTTAAATCAGCAGCAACAGGAAGCTTTAATTTTAGATTTATCTTATCTTTACTAAGATCTGTTACTGTTGCTACTGTTGTTGCTGAATTTACGTTCAACATCAAAGTTTCCCCTTTTTTTATGGGTTCAACAGCTAGTTCGTCTTTTAGGCCGACTACTTTTTCAAGAAGATGCTGCTTTAACTTAAAAGAATCCCAGACTTTTGGCAGTTTTCCTGGATGGCCTATTATATTGCCTATCAATGAATCTGCTTTTACAATGCTTGGATCAAGTTTGGTAGAAATGCCAATGGATCCCCCTGGAGATGCTTGGTCAATCTCTTCTTTTCCTGTCATTATCCTTACTATCTCTGTTTTTATTGACTGATATATTATTTTGTTGTCTTTTTCTTTCCTTAAACCAGGAACTATTTCTATTTCATCGCCCTGCTTAAGAATCCCCTGCTTTAAAGATCCTCCTAAAGCTCCTCCCACCAAGTCTTTGATTTCTGTTCCTGGCTTGTTAATGTCAAAGCTTCTTGCTATCAACATTATTGGTGGTTTTTTTGGATCTCTTTTTGGAATCTTGAAATTTTCAACTATTGTTTTTATTAAATAATCTATGTTTGTATTATGCTGGGCTGATATTGGTATTATTGGTGCTTGCTCTGCTATTGTTCCCTTTACAAAATTCTTAATTTGGTTATAGTTTTCCTTAGCCTGTTCTTCTGAAACTAGATCTATTTTGTTTTGAACTATGATAATATCTTTTATTCCGATAATTTCTAGGGCCATAAGATGCTCTTTTGTTTGTGGTTGTGGACATGGCTCATTTGCAGCTATAAGCAGCAATGCTGCATCCATTATTGCTGCACCAGAAAGCATAGTTGCCATCAATGTTTCATGTCCAGGGGCATCAACAAAACTAACTTTTTTTATGACTTCACATTTTGTCTTATGAATATCACATATGTCTTTGGTTTTATATATATCTAGATCTTTGCACTTGCTGCATTTATAGAAGGCTGTGTTTGCATATCCTAATCTTATTGTTATTCCTCGTTTTATTTCCTCAGAATGGGTGTCTGTCCATATTCCACTAATTCTTTGAAGCAGGGTGGTCTTACCATTGTCTACGTCTTTGGTTTAAATAACCTTAATTATTTAATGTCCAACGAGACCAATGTTAATTGTGGGTTGCAACCCTTCTACGGTTTTTTTATTCAAGTCATTTGCCTCCAATTGATCGAATTTATTGATTTTGTCATTGTGAGTTAAAAAAGGATAAATTGTTTTCTTTATAAACTTTATTTCTCTTAATCTTGTTTTGGCTGAAGTTAATATTTTTAAGAATGAATATTTATAAATCTTGTTTTCCTGAAAGCACTAAATACCCATTTTTCTGGTTTTCCTGGATGACTAAAGAAGACAAATTATTTACCAATATATCATTCCCTTCAAGAAGGTAGTTTACTTCAAAACCCTTCAGGATTATTTTTTTAATTGACTTGAAATCTAATATTTTTTTTGGGGAAATGTTTTTTATATGGGGATCGTTTATGTCAAACATTGAGATAAAGCAAGGCCTTCCTTGTAAAGACTTACTTTCATTTTTTTTCCTTCCTATGATAATGCTTTTAACTTTGTAGTTCATTTTTCTCCTCTTGTTTTACACCAAAAACTTCGTCTATGCTTTTAGAACCTTCTTTTGTAACCATAAGATTGATCTGCTTTGTGTTTAAACTTATCTGATTGCCTACTACTGTTTTTCTTCTTTTTATACCCTTTCTATTTTTTCTTAAGCCAATTCCTTTTACTATCAATATTTTTCTTCTGCCGACTATTTTTAAGTCTGGCCTCATCGGAAATCCTGAGGTATCTGAGCCTCCAGTAATCTTTAATTCATAACCTTCTAAACCAAGGGAATTTCCTGGAACTAGGTCTCCTATTTTTTTACCTTTGAATAAATCTGTATCTATTGCTTTCTTGTAACTTTTCTTATCCTTGCTTATTGTTAAAATAAATTCTGGCATATTTACATTCCCCAAGATGGGTTATCCTTTCTTTTGATTTCTGCTATTTCTTTTAGTATTTTGATTTCACTAGGATTTAAAAATCTTTTTAATTTCTTGTATTTCTTGAATTCTTCTTCTGTCAGGTCTGAATAGAGTATATCTTTTTCTTTTATTTGTCTGCCTATGGTCACTCCTGATAAAGCTAGGGCTACCTGATTTCCTGAAGCTATTTCATTTATATTCTTCTTTTCATGCTGAATGCTTTTTACTCGAGTTATTTCTTTGCCTTCAAGATTTAATAAAGTGATATTTGTTTTTAAATTGCCTGAAATTATATCAACGCCGATAACAGCTGGGTTGCTTTGCCTGAATACATAACCTTCCATCAATTCGATCTTGCATAAAGGGGTTAATTCTCCTAACTCTGTTTTTACTATGTTTTTACTAGAATCTTCCCTCCATTTTTCAAAATCTTCAATTATCTTGTATATTATATCGCTTGAAATTATTTTTACTGAGCTGTCTTCGCTTTTTACATTAAAGGCAAGGATTGCTTTGTTTAATGGATCTTTTGATGCAAGGGCTTCTGTTATGTCTTTTTTTGTTATGTTTCCTATTGTTGCCCTTTTTATCTGAATGTTTTTTTCTTTTAACAAAGAAATTAAGGCTTCTAAACTACCGAGAGAATCTGCCTTTATGATTATTCCTTCTTGATCCCTTTCTATAACTATTTCCTGGACTTCTTTTTGAACCTTTTTTTCTGCTTCTTCTGTATTTTTATTTGCTACAATCAAGGGCATGCCTGCAATTGCTTCTTTTATATCTGGCGCGAATATAATTACGCTGGATGCTGCATTTACTTGATTGGAATTCTTTAATGATTTATTGTCTTTTACAAATAATGATCTTACTCTTGTTATAATTGGCTTGTCTATGTTGCCTATTACAAGCTGATCGTTTACTTTTAATGATCCGCTATATATTATTACCTCTATGATTATTCCTAAGCCCTTTTCTTCCCTTACTTCTAAAATAGTCCCTTTTGTCTCTTCTTTTTCATGGATTTTTAATTTATCTTCAAGATATTTCTGGGCTAGTCCAGCTATTACCATTACTATTTCTGGAATACCTTGACCGGTCTTAGCACTGCAAGGAACTATTGCAACCTGCTTTGTAAAATTGTCTATCTTATCGAATCTTTCAGATGTTATGTTAAAACCATGTAGTTTTCCGACTAGGGTATAAAGCTGATCATCAAGTTTTTTTCTTACATTTTCACTTTGGGTTGAAATGCTTTTTATTAATTGGTCTTTGGTTGTTTTCCAGCCATATATAGAATCTATTTTGTTTAGTGCAACTATGAATGGTGTTTTGTATGCTTTTAAAATTTCTATTGCCTCTTCTGTCTGCGGTTTTACTAGCTCGTTAATATCCACAACAAGAATTGCTATGTCTGCAATACTGCCTCCTCGTTTTCTTAAATTTGTGAAGCTTGCATGTCCTGGGGTGTCTATGAGCAATAAACCAGGAATTGTCAATTTTATTTTTAATTGATCTAATAGGCTTCCTGAGATTCTTCTTATGTCTTCAAATGGTATGTTGACTGAAGAAATCTTCTGGGTTATTGCTCCAGGCTCGTATTTTAATATAGATATATCTTTTAATTTCTCTAAAATACTTGACTTGCCATGGTCTACATGGCCTACCAGTACAACTATTGGCTGTCTAATCATTTAAAAAGCAAAGAAAAAGTGTTTTTAAAGGTTTTTGATTGTAGAATAATAAAATTATAGAAGTTAAATGAATGTTTATTGTTTCTGTGTATAATATTGTCCAGATTTATAATATCTTAAACCTAAGATATTGGCAAGGCCGTAAAAATCAACTTTATGATCTTGGCCATATTCTCCACCAACAATAATGCTATTATTAATGCCACAAAAACTTTCATTTGATTCTAATACAGAATATCCTTCTTCCAGTAGTCCTCTTGTCAAGTTTCTTCCAGCCCCCAGAAGATTCGATAACTCTTCTTTGCTTAATTGAGTCATCGCTTCTAAATCCAAATCAAATCTCTGAAAAATTAAAAGTTTTGGCATTTTATTCAATAGTTTAAAATACTCTTGGTATTTATAAAGTTTTTTATTATTAACTCAAAAGTAATTATAAAATCAAAACATTTATAAGATTTAGTATTAAAATAACCGATATGAAATTAGAATATGATGTTGTAAAACCAAATTTATATGTAGTTAAAGATGAAGTATATTTTGGCATTGATAGATCTGATGTTATTCAAGTAAGTAGGTCTGTTAATGAAGTAATCGAAAAACATATTGGAATTCTAAAAGTAAAAGAATCAGATTTGGAAGTTGCTAAATCTGGAAAGTGTAAGAATACAAAGTGTTATACTGTTCCATTTAGGGAATATTTAGATGTTATTGCTAAAAGAGGATTAGAAGAATATACTGGTTTTGGTGGAATAACAAATGATGCAGCTGCGTTATTTGATTTAAACTATCTTGTTGCTGCTGCAACAATAGAAAGTCCAAAAGAAATGGGTCTTTGGAAAGACATTCAGAGGGATTTAGCTGATCCAGATAAAGTTTTTGATGAGTTTGATAAAAGACATTTAGTTGGCAGGGTTGATAGAGAAAAAACACTGGGAGAAATGAAAAGATTATATGAAGAATTAGATTCAAAAATGCCAGAGAATTATGCAGAATTAGCTATTGTAGATGGACAGATTCAACATACAGAAAAAACAGTTAAGACCAAAAATCTTGGTGTAGTATATTTCAGGCAACTAAAAGCAAAGGATAAGAGCATGATTGAAGAAGCAAAAGCTGATTTAGTTGAAAGATTAAAAGAAGTAGATGGCCCGTGCTTGTCATTTGATGCTCAAGTAATATATCACCAAATGATGAATCTTTTTGGCAAGGCTCCAAAATTAATTCAAAAATATGGAGATGTTCTTAAATCTCCAATGTGGCAAACAAGATTTTTTAGATTAGATCCTTAGCCAAATAAAAACAAATTCAATACTCTATAGTTGTTCTAAATGTTTATATAATTAAAACTGGGGCTTATTCTGGGAAAAAGGGGTGATAAATTAATGCTTGACTATAATGAAGCATTGAAGAGACCATTTACTGATGTAAAAAAATTGTTAATTGGCTTGGTATTAAGCATAATTCCTATAATAAATTTTATTGCTTCTGGCTATCAGCTTAAATGTTCGAAGTCTATTATTAAAAAGGGAAAGAACATGTATATGCTTCCAGAATGGACAAACTGGGGGAACTTGTTTTTAGTAGGCTTAGTTTCTTTTTTCATATCATTGATATATTTTATACCTGCATTACTGCTTATTTTCTTCTTTGTGGGAAAGGATTTTTTAACAAATCTATCATCATTGACATATGAATCATTGGGATTTACTGCAATCATAATAGTTGTAATATCTTTGATAACATTATATGTGCTTCCAATGGCGCTTGTAAAATATTCTATAAATGAAAAATTTGGAGATGCTTTTAAATTTATAGAGATATTCAGCAAAAGCCTGACATGGAAATATACAGCTGCCTGGATATTTACTTTAATAATTCTTTTAGTATTAAACTTAGTATTAAGCTGGCTTGTAATTCCTGTAAATCTTACAGGGGTAGACAAGATAAACCTTGGGGGATCTTTTGCCAATTTTATAAGCCTAGTAACAGGATTTACATTGTTTGGAAAGGCCTATAGCGAGATTAAATAAGACTATTTTTGTTCTTTTATATCCATTAAACTATATTTAAGAAACCCAATATTTGGTAGTATATAACCAATCCTAAATATCAAAACATTTAAATATTTATTCGTTTCAAATAGTGACATATAAATACTATATATGAGTGATAAAATTGTCAATAACTGATATTTTGGGGTTTCAGGGCTATATTGTGCTTATCCTGTTTGTAATTGCTTTAATAATGCTTTATAGAATTAAGACTTTGAACCTGGATAGGCATATAAGGACAGGAATACTTGGAATACTATTACTATTATCTATCCCTTTTATAGTAAGGATAGGCTATTTTTACTTAGAAAATGAGTATTTATTGTACCTTTATAAGATTTCAGAGCTTGTAATAATCATAGCCTTGACTTTTAGGATAATCTATACCTATAGGGAGAATACTGTAAGGGGAGAAAAAGAAATTGAGGGTATAATAAAAGGAGAAAATGTTTTACTAGAAGATGATACAAGCAGCATGTTATTGCCTGAAATACAGAGAATAAAGAATGAAAGGGAGAGAATAGACAAGGAAAGAAATACCCTTGAGAAAATGAAGCTTGAGAACAAGGAATTCTTTGAAGAGTTAAATAAAATT
>JACQNI010000085.1 GCA_016203135.1 Candidatus Woesearchaeota archaeon | reverse complement strand
TTCTTATAGTCTTTAGATTTCTGAAATCTCGGATGATTTTCTAGCAAAGTTTTTATTTTTTTATTTTTTAGGAAATAATCATTTACAAGTTCAGAAACAAATTCATCGTCAAGAGAAGAAAGTTCTCTTTTCTTCTTGATATCAAAGACTAAGCTCTCTTTTAAGTTCATTTTTTCTTCTGCTTATTTGTGCATAAACATTTCCATGTTTAGATCCCATCAACAAGGAATCAATTGCCTTTTTTGCAATGTTTACATTTTCTATATTTCCAATTATAGAAATAGTTTTTCCATAAATAGATATGTCTGTCTTAGTCAAGTCTTCTATCATGGCTTTTGCTTTTCCTTCCTTCCCAATGCATCGACTTTTTATTCTCATCATTTTTCTCTTTGAATGTTTTGCATAGTTATTCAAGTCTATTACTTCCAAGCAATTATCCTCGTTTGTTAATTGTTCAGCAATCTTCGGATTAAAACCCCTTGCTACAGCCCTTATTATTGGCTTTGCATTGAAAAGATCTATACTCTCTTCAGACATTATATCAACAGCCCCTTCTTTTGAGTCTATCTTTAAGTTTGTCTTTGTCAGTTTCTCAATTCTTTTCTTTATTTTTCCATCTTTTCCTATTAAAACAGCTACCCTATCCTTTGGAATTTTTATTGTTTCTTCGAACATTTTAAAATTCTTCAATGCCTTCTATATCTTTTAGGTAATTGTTTCTTTTCAACCAATTTACCTGGCTTGAAGTATATTTATAGATTACATCTCCTTTTTCATTACCGCCAAATTCCCAGGGCTCAACTAAAACAATATCTCCTTCCCTTACCCATAATTTTCTTTTCAATCTTCCAGGAATCCTGCAAACCCTTGTTTTTCCATCTAGGCAGATAACCTTAACCCTTGATCCTCCTAGTCTTTGTTGTAAAACACCAAGTATTTCATTTCCTTTTGGTATTTTTACCCTGATGAATTCTTCTTCCATATTAAACTCATAGAAACAGTTTTTATAAATGTTTTGGGTAATAACAAATATTTTTGTTGAAAAGAAAAAACTTAAGGGATTGAATACGTTAGATAATTTAATAAAAAACCAGGCAAATAGTTAATTTTATAAATCTTTTAAACTTAATAGATTAAAATGCCTGAAATAGCTATGAAAACAATCCATGAAGATCTAATTGAAATAAAAGAAAGAATTGGAAAAATAGAACATATATTAGAAGAAGACTATGAACTAAGTGATTGGGCTAAAGAAGAACTAAAAAAAGCAAGAGCTGAAAAAAAGTCTATTTCTCATGAGGAAATCATGAAAAGATATGCCTAAAAAGGGCTTATGAAATTGAATGGAGTGAAGTAGCAGAAAAATAAATCTTTTTATTATAATAAAACACTTTAACTTTATATTTTGAATCTTACCTACCTTTATCCATTTCCTCACCTATTATTGATATATAGGAAATATAAGCCTTCTACTAGAAACAATTAAATAACCCGCAATTTAATTTATAAAAAAGAGGAATACACATGAAACTATCACCATTATTTTTAATAATTGGTTTTGGAATGATTCTTTTGGGCCTTGTTTCTATGTTACTAAGTCATCTTTATGGGGCTACATGGATGATTGTATTAATTGGAGCATTGTTTTGGATTATTACAGTCGCTTTAAAATTTGGATGGGTGATTCTAACTAATAAAAAGGTAATAAAGTTTTTTGAAACTAAAATACCCAATAAATTCTTAGGTATAATTACTTGGTCTTATCTTGGTTTATTAACGGGAATATTTGAGGTTGGTGTTTTGTATCTTCTGATTAAAGATATTTTAATTATCCAGAATTCTAATTGGCAGGGGATTATCGGGTTTGGTGCTGGTTTTGGTTCTGCAGAATCTATAGTATTGGGTTTTGTTTCTGTTGTTCATATTTCTTATTGTATACTTAAACCAAAAGCAATATCTAAAGAAGATAAAAAAATTTGGGAGATTTTTAATAAATACAAATTTACAACTCTATCAACCCCCATAATAGAAAGAATATCGACAATTTTTATCCATATTTTTTCAAGTGTTTTGGTTATACTTGCAATACAACAAGCTAATTTAATCTATTTTTTTATTTCATTCTTTTTTAAGAGCCTAGTTGACTCTATTGCTGCATGGTCTGTTTTAGAGAAGAAAGTAAGGAATTGGAAAAAAACATCACAGATATGGGAAGTAGAATTTATACTGATAATTTTAGGTATTTTTAGTTTACTGGGTTTACTAATACTTCTTTCCTAAAATATTTTTGAGCATAAAGAATAATTTTTATAAATCTTTTTCTTCCGGATACTTTCTTCTAAAACAGATTGTCACTCTAAAAGTCTCTTTACTAGTCATTCTATCTCGACTATAAAGTTTTGCACTGGTTATTAACTTGCCCTCAAATCTTCTTTTTATCCTATTTCCAAGGCTTCTTGCAAATTGTTTTGAGCTAAGATAAATATCTATTCCATATTTTTTTTCTTCTACCTTTGTAATAAAAACCTTGTTTTTCTTGCCTATCTGTTCATCTACAAACTCTATAAGTTCCTTGTCAGCAGGTCTTAATTGCAGTATTGCCTCAAAATATTGATCAGGAATATAAGATTTGAGCATGTGGAACCCCAGCTATTTTTTTAACACCATCTTTGCTTATTATTTTATCATCAATAAGAAATTTAATCGCTTCTTTGCCAACAGCATTTATTATGTCTGAACCTTCAATCATTTTTTTAATGTCTTTATCAATTTCTTTTCCTTTGTAGAACCTCTCGCTTACATCTAAGATAAATTCTTTGTCCTCAAACTTCTTTCCAATTAGATCTTTATCACACAAGCAAAGAATTATTCTGTCTTCTGTTTTATGTACCTTTACTAATATCATATTCTGCTTTTTATTGGATTTTTTGCACCGCAAGCTGTACATTTTATGAAATTAAATCCATCTTCTTTGGTTATTTTTGTATCTGGCTTGCCGCATTCCTTGCATAATACAAAAGTTCTTGCATAAAGCTCTATTTTTGCATTTATTAAAGCTGAAAGTATTTTTCTTCCAAGTATTAATCTTGGGCCATCTATTTCTGCAGGCGTTGCTAATTCTCGTTGTAAAAATTTTAAGAGATGTAATTGATCTCTTCTAAATATATCAGCTATTTGGTTAAAATTGCTTATTATAGTTTTATTTCCTTGAGTATGCCATTTAGCAGTTGGTATTTCAAACCTCTCACCACTATGCAATTCTTGTGGCAAGTCCTTTTGTGCCCTCTTCAATAAATCATCGTAGCTTAGCATATAAATCAAAAATATAGAAGATTTATAAATCTTTATAAAACTTGTTCATGATAAGTAATTTTAAGGGCATTAAGTTTTTTATCTTCCAGAACTTTTCTATATATTCTTTCTTTGATAAACCCTGCCATATATAAATATTCTTCAATAGCCAAAAAACTTTTTTTGCCGATACCTAGATGCATTGGGTTCGGATCATTAGGAAAAGACTGAGATCTAAACTCCTTTTGATAAATCAAAATTAATGTTCTATTTGTTATCTCATAACTAGCTGTACGATAAGCTGGAATCTTTCCAATTACTCCCAAGATTACTTCTGCACCACCCCTTAAACCTTCACAAGCCTCTTCAAGTAATTCTAAATCTACAATTTGATCTAATGCTTTTTCTTCAATCATTTTATTTTTTTTGAAAATAAGCTTAAATTACCTTGACATGATTTGGCTTGTTTTCATAGATCTCTCCCCACTGCAATAGCTCTTTTATTGTCTTTAAAACATCATCTTCATTAATACCGCTGATATAAACAATATCTTCTATTTTTGCTCCCTCTCCCTTATCATGCTTTTCTATTATGTTTAGAATTTTTTGTTTTTCTCCCAAGATAATAGGATTTTCTTCTTCATGTTTTATTCCATTTATTTCTAGTTTTCCAAATTCTTTAAACAACTCTGCTTTTCTCAACAACTCCCAATTAGGATCTTTTATTTTTTTTACTACCTCTGGAATTAAATATCTCTCATTATTAAACTCCTTAGGCCTTGCTATAATCAAGATTATATCCCCAATGTTAACGCTTTCAAGTTTTTTTATATCATCACCCCAGGCCTTTACTCTTATTGCAGAACTGCCATCATCCAAGACAATAGAGCTATAGTTATCTGCTTGATATTTGCCTATAACATTAGCAATTATATTTACTCTTGCAACCTTATACCCATTAACTTCTATAAAATTAGGGTCCCAGCCCTCTTGTTTTATGAATTTGTCATTTAGAATGTTGCTTATCCATATTTTATAGGCTGTTTGTCTCTTTTTTTCTTCCATATAAGCTATAATTCAAATTCTTTTATATACTTTTTTATTTTCCACAATATTTATATTAACTAGAGTAACTAAAAAATGATGGCATTGTCCTTGGGTATAATACTAGCTTTAGCTGCTATGTTCTGTTGGGGTTTTGGAGATTTCTTTATACAAAAATCTACCAGAAAATTTGGAGACTGGGAAACATTATTCATAATAGCTATTTTTGGGGTTATTATCCTTTTTCCCTTTGTTTTTAAGGATTTTTCAGAAATATTTAACTTTCAAAGTAAAGGTTTCATTGTTCTTTTAATTTCTTCAATCGTTTTATTGTTTGCAGCAATACTTGACTTTGAAGCCCTGAAAAAAGGAAAGCTTTCTGTTGTCGAGCCTATTTATTCCCTAGAAATTCCAGTTGCCTCTATTTTGGCATATTTTCTTATCAATGAAGCAGTTTCAGCTTACCAAATAATATTGATACTTATAATTGTAATAGGTTTATTTTTGGTTTCTTTAAAAACAACCCATTTTTCTAAATCAAATTGGCTTGAAAAAGGGGTTATCCTTGTATTGTTAGGAACAATATTCATGGGAGCAGCTAATTTTTTCTTTGGCTTGGGCGCAAGAATTTATAATCCAATAAGCATAAATTGGTTTGTCAGTCTTTTTTTAGTTTTGATCTCGTTTTTTTACTTGCTTTCAAAAAATAAAATTAAAAAAATGTTTAAAGACATTAAGAAAAATAAAAAATTTATTTTTAAAATGTGTGTTCTTGACAATGCTGCTTGGATAGCCTTTGCTTTCGCCTTGGTTTTAACACCAATTGCCATCGCCACAGCCTTATCAGAAAGCTACATCGTTATTGCAGTATTGCTTGGTATGTATGTTAATAAAGAGCCATTGCATAAACATCAAAAAATTGGATTGGTATTAGCTATAATTTCTGCGGTTTTATTATCTTTTAGTGTTTAAATGAATAAAGTTATTTATTTCCATCTAAATTCTTTTTCAACTCTAGGATAAAGTTCAGATATTCTTTAGAGCTAAATCTAGAATAAACAACACAAGTATCTTCTAAGAAATCCACAAATGGTAATCTCATCGGAATATTAACAGCTTCTAGCATCTCTGTAGCCTCAATTGAATTAATTGAACCAAATTTTGCTTTGAAGTAATCTGCAGTTGCAATAGCTAAATCAGAGGTTGTTGAATAATACTTATTTGGTTCTGCTTTATTTGGTTTCACAATTGGTTTTGGATTCCTAAGATCAGTTAAATCAAAAAGACCATACGTGCTTGGATAATTACATCCCTCAACATTTAAAGTTGGGGTAATTCCAGATTTTAGTAAATAAATCATCTCTTGATCCATTTTAACCTGTAAAATCCTAACCTATTTATAAATCTTACCATTATTAAATAGTTAAAAAGCTAAATAATATATTGTAAAATTATTTTATTATGCTAAATCAACTCTGATAATTAGAAGCTTTTTTAAATAAGTTATATAGTTTTAATATCATGTCAGAATATATAAGTTCGGATGATGTAAGAGAGTTAATTTCACGATTAAATAACACTTCATGTGATTTTGAAAAAGATAGAATAAAATCGAAGCTAGATAGTATTGCAGATGAACATAGGTTTGGAGATAGAAAAATAGATTGTGATTCTGGAGTAGATAGTGATGAAATCCAATCCAAGCTTTCTGGATATGGTTCACATAATTTCTATGAGTATATGTATGGTGACTAATTGCTTCCCAAGGATTTTCCCCTTTCTTATAAAGTTCTTTGAAGTTTCTCTAAACCATCCAGCTTCAACAGAATTTCTTCCACCTAAGCCGCATAATTCATATTTTTCCCCCATTAGAATAAGAGGAATAATTGGAAATGATTCATAATATATCTTTGTGTTCCAGCTCTTGCTACCCATCCTCTATCTGGACTTTCCAATAAAAGTTCTGTTAGTGGAATTGTTTTTCTGCTCATTTATCTCTTAATTTTTAAAGAATTAGATATTTAAATCTTCCATTCAGACTACTACTAATAAGATACTATTACTATTATAGAAACCTTTATATACTAATTTGTATTATCTAAAATACAAATTATACTAAATTTGTTCAATGGATAATATGGATTATAAACAAATAATAACCTTTTGGAAGGAATTTGATATTCCTAAAGCATTAGAAAGAACAATGTCTGTAGATGTAAATACAGATTTTATTATTACAATTACAGGCCCAAGAAGAGCAGGAAAAACTTATTTTTGCTTTCGATTAATAAGTCAACTACTGGAAAAAGGAATTTCAAAAGGAAATATTCTTTATATTAATTTTGAAGATAACAAGATTTTGGGAGCAGAATCAAAGGATTTAGATAAACTGCTTGAAGCATTTTTTGAATTATCCCTAATAAATAAAAAACAAAAAATATATCTCTTTTTTGATGAAATTCAGACAGTTAAAAATTGGGATTCTTGGGCAAGAACAATTAATGACACAAGAAAAGATATTCAAATTGTATTAACAGGTTCTAGTTCAAAATTATTAAGTAAAGATATATCTACTAAATTAAGAGGAAGAGTTTTGAACCATGAAATTTTCCCCCTAAGTTTTAAAGAAATTCTTAATTGGAAAAATGTAAGGTATGATTTAAAGAATGTTTCCTATAGTAAAGATAGAATTGAGATAAAAAAACTATTTTTTTCATTTCTTAATAATGGAGGTTATCCTGCGTTAATTTCACAAGATTTACAAAAAGAGAATATTTTGCAAAGCTATTATGATTCAATGATATTTAAAGATATAAT
>JACQNI010000076.1 GCA_016203135.1 Candidatus Woesearchaeota archaeon | reverse complement strand
TGAAGAGTTAAATAAAATTGAAAAAGAACTTGGTAAAAAATCAAAGGAAATAGATAAAAAACATAAGGATATTACAAGCAAGGAAAAATCAATAAAAAGCCTTGAAAAAGATTTAGAACTTGATAAGGAAGATATTAAAGACGAAAGAAATGCATTGAATGAAAAGAAAAAGGAACTTAGAAAACTTGAAGACAAGCTTGAAGAGGAAAAACTAGAATTTGATGACCAGAATAACAGGCTTAAGAAAGAAAGAAATGAGATTGAAAAGAATCTTAAAAATGTAAACAGCAAAACTGAAAAATTAAATCTTTTAAGAAGCCAAGTCAATGCAGAATCAAAGCTTTTAGACAAAAGGGAAAAATCACTTGAAAAGGACTGGGATAGATTGAGAGACCAGCAAGAAGATCTTTTTGATGAAAAAAATGATTTTTTAAGCGTGAAGGAAGAGATTTCAACTAAGAAGCTCGGCTTAGAAAAAAAACAAAGTGATATAGACAAACTAAGCGATGAAATAAGCCTGGAAAAGGCGCAAATTGAAAGCCTAAGAAATGAAATATTAAAGAAAGAAAAAAAATTAGCAGATTTTGATCAGGCAATAAGCAAGAAGATTGAAGTATTGAATAATATCAAGAAAGAACTTAATGGAAGAAAAGATGATTTAGATGACAGGGAGATAGGTCTTGATAAAAGAGAAATAGAGATAAACAAGGTTCAGAATATTATTAACAAGCAAAGATTGTCTATAGACAAGGAAAAGGAAAAACTTTCTAACAAGGCTTCTAAGCTTGATGAATTATATGCACAGCTTGAAAAGGAAATAGATGATGTAAACAAAGAAAAAAGAAAACTAGAAAAGGAAAGAAAACATATAAGTAATAACAAGAATGGGGCAAAAAATGAAAGGTAAATTGTTTTTTATAACATTGTTTATGTTATTGACTGCATTTAGCTTTGTAAGTGCCAGTCATATGACAAATGATTATGGAAGATATGACGATCAAAATCCTAGATATCATTATAGCTATTATAATTATGACTTTAGGAATTATAGATATGACTATAGATATAACGACTATGAAAGCAGGTATAGGAGCTATTATTATAGATATCATCCTTTAACAGGAACAAGGGCTTATTCAATGGGATATGATAGAAGTAGAGGCAACATAAACATAAGAATTGTTAACTCGCCAGATTCTATTGTGAGGGTTAATTAAAATGATAGAAGAAATTATGGCTGGAATAAGCTTAGGGATATTGGTTTTTTTAATATTATCATTGGTATTTGCCATAAAAAGCAAGAAATTTGAAAAAAGAGAAGTTTTAGGCATATCTGACATGACAATAATTTCGTTGATATTATTTGGAATTATGATCTTGTTTGATCTAATAATGAGCTTAGATGGCTTAAATTTTTTTGTAATAGACGGGCTTGATCTTGACATATTGGTAATAGGAATAAACCTTATATTGATACCATTATTACTTGTTTTATTCTTGGCAATAGAGTTTTCTTTAAGGGATCTACAATAAAAAGGATTTAGATAAAACTTATATATCAATATTGATAATTTAAATCATTTTGTTTCTTTAACCAAGACTTTTGATTATTTTATCGGATTATATAAGGTAGAATTAAAATGGCATGCAAGAAATCATCAAATTTTGCCTGTATGGCCTGGAGATGTTGAGATTGTTTTAAGAAACGATCATACAACAGACCTCAGGCCCTATATTAAAAGAATAAATGTCCAAGGTATAAATGTAATTTTTCCACAATTATCTGAGAAATTTCATAAAGTTTATAAATAAATTTTTTAACTTAATATGGTGATAGAAGCTGTAAGTTATCAAAAAGAGGTAAGGCACGTTGATGTAAAAAAGATAAATCTTTCTAGGAATTCTTATGTCATAGATATTTATAATCCTGATTTAAAAGAACTTTATTTAGTTTCTAATTTGACTAAAGTATTCATGAGCGATCTAAAGACCTGCTTAGATACAAGGGGAATTCCAAGGGTCGAGAAAAGGGATAATTATCTTATTGTTGTTTTTAGGGCCATAGCAGACGGAAGAACAACTCCTTTTGGATTGATAATAGGAAGCAATTTCATATTAGTAATACATACAAAGCAAATAAAGCAGATAACTCCACTGGTAAAAGAAGTTGATGTTAAATTATTTAAATTTGGAAAGGAAGCGATATTACATAAGATTTTTTATGATGTAATAAAGGACTTTGAAGATAGTCTTGAAAAACTGGAAGATGAGATTGATGTTTTAGATAAAAATATACTTAAGATTCCAAGCCAGAACTTGGTCAACCAGCTGTTCACATTAAAAAGGACTTCTGTTTATTATAGAAAGGCAATATATAGAAACAGGGATGTATTAGTTTTGCTTCAAAATATGGAGACTAAATTCATCAAGAAAAAGAATGATTTTGGTCCTTTGGCTATAGAAAGCATGCAGATAATGGATATAGAGGAGCTATTAAAAGACAGGCTTTCTAACTTACTTGAAGTGCATCTATCAAACACTTCAAATAAACTTAATGAAACAATGAAATCATTTACTGTTATTGCTTCTTTGTTGTTATTGCCTTTGCTTATCTCAGGAATATATGGAATGAACTTTAAATTTATTCCTCTGGCTGAAAATTATAATGGATTTTATATAATCATCGGGATAATGATTCTTAGTGTTTTTATAACCTATAGTTTTTATAAGCTTAGAAGATGGGCATGAAATTAATTGTAAATAAAAAAATACTGGCAAAAAATGTTATTGTATATGACAATTTCTTTATGAAATTTTTTGGATTAAGGTTTTCTATGGAATTAAAAAATGAGGCTATATTATTTGTTAATAAAAATGAGTCAAGATTTAACACTATGGTTGATATGTTTTTTGTTAAATTTCCATTGGATGTTTTATGGCTGGACAAAAACATGAAAGTAGTTGATAAGGCTACATTAAGGCCTTGTATGTTTAAAATTCCAAAAAGAAAGGCGATGTATATTGTGGAAATGGAACAAGGAAAATGTAAGGACTTAAAAATTGGTGATAAAGTTAAGATAGAATAGATTTATACTCTTGACTACCTTTTATTTCTAATGTTCTTTTTTGCAATATTCTTTTTTGGTCAAATCTTGATAGAAAATTGTCAAAGTTTTTTATTGCCTTGACTATGGATTCTTCTCCAACTTCAACTACTGGTTTATAGACCTGCCATGGATGGAATGAAAAATAAGGATGATGCCCAAAATCTTCCCAAGAGAATCTTAATTCACCAATTTGCTCTAATTTTGGAGAAATGCCAGTAATTATCATATCAACTGTTTCTATTTCTTCACCATTAAAGGCATAGACAGGATTTACTTCTGTTTCATCAAATTCTTCTGGAAGCGTGTCTTCTCTGCAACACTTGTCAATCATTGGATATCCTAGAAATTTATCTTTTCTAAAAAAATCCTTAACATTATTTGGAAGAATAAAATATCTTATCATTTTAAACCCTTCAGAAGTATTAATAAAATGTGATTCTCTGATTGGGTTACCTTTAATTTCATATATCATAAGTTCAAATGCATGATATTTAGCATCAAAACTTACACCAGTCCATTCCCCATCAGTATAACTGGTCCATCTATTTTCTGGTTTATTATCAACAATAACAAACCCAGTTACACCATATTCTCCAACTATAACATCGCTTGCTAAATATAATTTTTTTTGCTTCATCAAAGGCTTATCTTTAGCTAAGACTATTTCAGAAGCTGTAATCCTTTCCAAAGGACTTCCTTCATATAAAATAATTTTATCTTCTACCATATGAAATATATTTTTGATAGTTTTATAAAACTTGCTATTTTTACTACTTTATAATTTAGATGAAATAACCAGGATTATGATTGAAACATTCGGTAGGCTTTTAAATACTTATTCTCGATTTACTAAGATGATTGAAGTTACAGCTATAGGCGGTTATTCAGAAGTAGGCAAGAATATGACTGCTGTAAAGATAGATAATGAAGTAATTATACTTGACATGGGTTTTAATTTACCTAAGCTAATTGACTTTGAAGAAGAAGGCGGAAATAGAGAAAATTTAACAACCAAAGGCTTGATTGATTTAGGAGCTATACCAAATGATACATTTATTGAAAGCTGGAAGGACAAAGTTAAGGCTATAGTAATAGGCCATTGCCATTTAGATCATTTGGGGGCGGTTCCTTTTTTAGCAAGGCATTACAATGCACCAATAATAGGAACTCCTTATACAATAGAGGTTTTAAGGAATGAGTTAAAAAATGACAATATAAGCCTGAAGAATGAATTAAGGGTTGTAAATCCAAATTCTAAAGTAAGAATTTCTAGTAAATTAGAAATTGAGCTTATACATATAACCCATAGCACTTTACAAACTGCTTTAATCGCAATTCATAGTCCTTATGGAACAATTTTATATGCAAATGACTTTAAACTAGACAATGATCCTATTTTAGGAAAAAAACCAGATTATGCAAGATTAAAAAAGCTTGGAAATGAGAATGTTTTATGTTTGATAACCGAGTCTTTATATGCACATCAAGAAGGAAAAACTCCTAGCGAGAATGTTGCAAAGCAGATGCTGAAAGATGTTTTTTTTGGAACTGCAAATGAAAGCAATGCAATCTTTGCAACTACTTTTGCTTCTCATATCGCAAGATTAAAAAGCATTTATGAATTTGGTAATCAATTAGGAAGACAAGTTGTTTTTCTTGGAAAAAGTATGCACAAATACATCAAGAGTGCAGAACATTTAAACTTAGTTAAATTTCCTGATGCAGAAATATATGGCTTTGCAAGGCAGGTAAAGAAAAAGCTAAAGGATATAGAAAAAGATGGAAGAAGCGACTATTTAGTTATATGTACAGGAGGGCAAGGAGAGCCAGAATCTGTTTTAAATAAAATAGTTACTGGAAGGCTTGATTTTGAGTTAATGCCAAATGATCATGTTATTTTTTCTAACAGAACTATTCCTGCTACAATAAACATAGCAAATAGGAATGCTATTGAAGCTAAATTGTTAAAGAAAAGGGTCAGCATCTTTAGAGACATCCATACATCTGGCCATTCATACAAGCAGGATTTAAGGGACATGATAACCATGATAAAGCCGAAGCATATCATACCAGCTCATGGCCCACAAGAAATGCAGGGTCATTTGGCTGAATTAACAACTCCTATGGGATATGAAGTTGGAAAGAATTTTCACTTCATGAAAGATGGAAAAAAGATAAATTTAGTTTAAAGCACATAAATCTTTATTAATTCTTTTTACTTAATGTTCAAATGAAATTTGCTCATCTGGCTGACTGTCATATTGGGGGATGGAGGGAGGAAAAACTAAAGGACTTGACAATCCAGGCTTTTAGCAATGCTGTTGACAAAATCATAGAAGAAAATGTCGGCTTTGTTATAATAGCAGGAGATCTTTTTAATACAGCCTTGCCGAATATAGATCTTATCAAAGAAGCTGCTGATATCTTAAGAAGATTTAAAGAAAAAGAAATTGAGGTTTACTTGGTTCCTGGAAGCCATGATTATTCTTATTCTGGAAAAACAATGCTTGATGTTTTTGAAAAGTCAGGATTAATACACAATGTCATGAAGTTAAACGACAATAAACTTGAGTTTACAGAAGACAAGACAGGGGTTAAGATAACTGGGATGATGGGAAAAAGGGGAGGTCTAGACAAGCATGACTATGAAAAACTAGATAAAGAAAATTTAGAGTCAGAAGAGGGATTTAAAATATTCTTGTTCCATGCATTATTAAGCGAGCTAAAAACAAAAGACATGGAAAAGATTTTTTCTATGGAGATTTCAAGTTTACCTAGAAACTTTAACTATTATGCTGGGGGCCATCCTCATTTTGTAAAGGTTGTTGATTATGACAAGGGAAAACTGGCTTATACAGGACCTTTATTCCCAAATAGTTTTGATGAGCTTGAAGAACTTGGAAATGGCGGCTTTTATGTTGTTGATGACAAGTTAAATGTCAAAAGAATAGAAGTTAAATTAAAAGATGTTTTGAAATTTAAGTTTAATGCAGACAATAAAAGCGTTAAAGAGCTTGAAGAAGAAATAATTTATGAAATTTTGAGCAAAGACATTAAAGGAAAGATTGTTCTTATAAGAATTGATGGTGTTTTGAGTTCTGGAAAGCCTAGTGATTTGGATATAAAAGGAATTTTGTCAAGACTTAATGAAGCATATGTTGTTTTAAGGAATACAAACAAGTTTTCAAGCAAGGAATTTGAAGAAGTTGAAATAGAGCATGGCGATATTGAGGATATTGAAAATAATGTAATAAAGGAACATCTTGGACAGATAAAAATCTATGATTTTGACAAGATAAAAGAGCAGGATTTTGTAAAAAATCTTATACATTTTCTTGACAAGGAAAAAATGGAGAATGAGACTAATTTTGACTTTGAAAACAGGATAATACTTGAATTAAAAAAAATACTATGAAAATTGAAAGCATAAAACTGCATAACATAAGGTCTTTTGTTGATCAAGAGATAAATTTTCCAGATGGATCTATATTACTTAGCGGGGATATAGGGAGCGGTAAAAGCAGCATTTTGTATGCTGTTGAATTTGCATTGTTTGGCTTGATTAAGGCAGAAGTAACAGGCAATGAATTATTGAGAAATGGAACTGATTCAGGAAGCGTCACTTTAAATTTTAATATCGATGGGAAAAAGGTTGAGATAAAAAGAAACTTGAAACTTTCCAAGACTGCAGTTCAGGATTCTGGATACATAATAATAGATGGAAAAAAAGAAGAGCTGACTCCGAATGAACTAAAGCAAAGAATTCTTGAGATCTTGAATTACCCCATGGAATTTTTAACCAAGTCAAAATCTTTTATTTATAGATATACAGTATATACCCCTCAAGAGGACATGAAAAAAATACTTCTTGAGAAAAGGGAAGAAAGGATAAATACATTAAGAAGAATCTTTGGAATAGACAAATACAAGAGAATTGAAGAAAACTGTAGGGTTTTAACAACACACTTGAGAGAAAGCAGAAAAAGACTTGAAGGAAAAGCAGAAGATTTAGATAAATTAGAGAATAATAAAATAGAATTGCAGTCAAAAAGGGATAGTATAAGGAATAATATTAATATTTTAAATCAGCAGATAGAAAAATATCAAATTAAATTACAGGAAAATAGAAAATTGCTTGAGGATGCAGAGAAATTAAGAAAGATCAGCAATCAGCTTGAGATGTTACAAAGGGATATTGGATATAAAAAGGAAAAAGAAGCTGAAAACATAAATTTGGCTGAGAAATTAAAAAAGGACATAGAAAACCTTGAAAAGGAATTAAGCAGCTTTAAAGAAGAAAACTATCAAGATCAAACCAAGGATATTAAAAAAACTATTTCCATGCTTGAAAATGACTTATATGAACTAAATAAAAAATCAAGCTATATTCAAGCCAAGAAAGACAATTCCAAGAGGATAATGGATGATATAACTAAAATGAGTTTTTGTCCTTTGTGCAAGCAGGAAGTTACAAGCGATCATAAGCATAACATAGCTGGACAAGAAAATATCAACATCTCCATGCTTGAAAATGAAATCATGAAATTCAGCAATGATATTAATGAAATCAAGGGAAAAATAGAATCAGAAACAAAGAAGCTTGATGAAATTATTATCAAACAGAGGGAATATGATTTAACTCATATGAAAAGAATTAACTTGGATGAGAAAAAGTCAAGGATCGATGAAGTTAATAAGTTAATGAAACAAGTAAAAGATGAATTAAATGATTTAGCAATTCTAGAAAGCAACTTAAAAAAAGATATTGAGATAATAAAGTTCATTGATCATGAAAAAATAAAGAGTCAATTTGAGGAGTTATTTAATCAACTTAGAAAGCTAGAGGTTGAAAGGGCTGGGCTTGAAAATGAAGTAAAGAACATTGTTGATAATTTAAATAAAATACAAGAAGGCATAGATGAAAAGATAAGGATTAAACATGAGATAGAAAGAATAAATGAACTGAATAACTGGCTTAATGAATCTTTCTTGAACTTGATGAGAATAATTGAAAGAAAAATAATGCTGAAGGTTTATCATGATTTTAACAATCTGTTTCAGAAGTGGTTTAATATCCTTGTTGATACAGAAGAGCTTGAGATAAAATTAGATGAGGAGTTTACACCAAAAATAATACAAAATGGTTATGATATTGACTATGGTTTCTTAAGCGGCGGGGAAAAAACAGCTGCTGCACTTGCTTATAGGCTGGCTTTGAATCAGGTTATTAATAATATAATAACCAATATCAACACTAATGACATAATAATCTTAGATGAGCCGACTGACGGCTTTTCAGAACAGCAATTAGAAAGGATGAGGCTTGTTTTAGATGAGCTAAAAATAAACCAAATAATAATTGTAAGTCATGAAGCAAAAATAGAGAGTTTTGTGGATAATGTGATAAGATTAAAGAAGGAAAATCATATAAGTCATGTAACATAATTAATTTATGTATCATTAAATCCAATGCCATACTTTTTTTCAATTATAATCTTTTTATCGAGATATTTTAAAAAAATTTCATTACCATTAAAACCATCTCTTTTATTATCTAGATAAATTCCATCCATATTACCATCTTTATCTAAATCTACCATATATTGTTGTGGTTGTCTATCGTAGATAATGAAATAACCATTTTTTGCTATTACCATCCTACCTTTGTAAAGCTCCCTAAAATCAACCATTTTATCTTTATTTGTATCGTAATTCTTAATAAGACACGGGGAACCATTCACAATTTCTGTAAATTGGTCAATAATATATCTAGAATTAGGCGGAGTTATATTTACTTTTTTTTGGCATCCAATTGAAATTGCGCCTGCAAGCAATAACGCAACTAATTTTTTCATTGTTGTCTTGATAATCTGGTAAATACCCCTTAGACATCAAACCCAGAGAATACCTCCTTTAAGAAAGTATCCCCTGGGAAAAAGAGGTGATATTTTTTCATAATTGTGAAAATATATAAATCTTTCTATGAAATGACTATTTTAAAGTGGTCATTTTATAAATATATAAGGTTAAAAACAAGATTTTATATTATTTTTACATGATAATAAACTATAAAGACTTAAAGGCAAGCAGCTTGAAGAAATCCATAAAAAATGGCAAAATAATAATTTTTCCTTCTGATGGGACTTATTTAATTGGATGCAATTTCCTGAATAAGGAAGCTAGAGAGACAATTAAAGGCTTAGGATTTAATTTTGTAATACCAAGAAGCAAGAAATGGATAGAAACTAACTTTAAAACCAAGAAAAATTACTTAAATAGGATTCCTGGGCCTTTTATCTATGTTTTTGATGTAAAAAATAAAAAAATTTTAGAGAAAAACCTTGGAATTTCCATACCAACACATGAAATCACTAAAAAAATGCAGGGTTCAGGCAATATTATCTTTAATTCTGATCTAAATACAAGAAACTTGAGGGATATAAGCAAAGAGATAAGAAAAAAAGCAGATATAATAATAGACAATGGTATTCTAGAAGGAGATAAACTTACGATAATAGATCTAAGGGAAAAGATAGCTAAAATCGTCAGATAAATAACAAGCTTTAAATATCAGTTTTGATCATTCATAAAAGAGGTGCATCATGAAAAAAGGGCTTTTATTGTTTTCATTAATAATTCTAATTCTACCAATTGTTTTAGCTCAAAATGTTCAAATTGATGATGTAGTAATAAATGCAAAAGTTCAGCCAGGAGGGACAGCAGAATTTGAATTAAAAATATGGAACAACCAGGCCTTTGCAGACAATTTCAAAATAAGCCCTGCTGAGTTTGATGTATTTCCATTTTCCAATGATGTAAAGAGTGTTATGATAGAAGATGAATTTGAGTATGTTGCAAATGTACCTAGCAATACTGTAAGAACTATTCCTGTTAAAATAACTATTTCTGAAGAAGCAAGACCCAATAATAATTACTTGGTAAATTTTGAAATACAATCATTAAAAACAAAAAAGGAATACCAACACGAAATAAGAATAGGGGTTATAGCTCCAGAAAATTTAGTTGAGATAAATTCAAATCTTCAGGACAAGATAGTTCCTGGAAAGGGGATAAGGTTTAAATTAAGCATGTCAAGCAATGCAAATGTTTTATTAGATAATGTTGATGTAGTTGTTTTAAGCGAGTTATTTGAAGAGAGGTTTTCAACTCCGATATTTTTCAAGAAGGTAGCTGAAAAGGATGTTACTTTTGATCTAAATTCTGATGTAAAGCCTGGGATTTATTCTTTAAATGTAAAGGCATATCAAGACAGGAAAGTTATTGGTGTTTATAATAAAAACTTTGAGGTCATAAAAAATCCTGATATTGAAGAGGTTATACAAGTAAGCAAGAGCTTTATGAGGGAAAAAACAAATTTACAAAAAACAAATGTAGGAAACCTTGTTGTACAAGAAAGCTTTGTTTATCCTGTTACTGCATTAAGCAAGTTATTTACAAAGACAAGTCCAGAACCAGATTTAAGCCAAAGCAATAGCCTTATATGGAATTTTGAGTTAAAACCAAATCAAAGCTATGAAGTAAATATTGATGTAAACTACATGAGCTTATTTATTTTTATAATAGTTATTGTCTTCATATTATTGTTTTTAGTATATAGATACAGCAAAAAAATATACATAAAGAAGAGTGCTTTAAGAATAAAAGAAAGCAAGGAAGGATTTTCTGAATTAAAGGTTCAAATACATATAAAGAATAAAGATACAAGAGTAAGAAATGTTGAAGTATATGACATTATTCCTAATATGGTAAATATTGTTGGGGAATATGGGACAATAAAACCAGACAAGGTTCAGGATGGACCTAGAGGCAAAAGGCTTGTATGGAGAATAAATGAACTTGCAAGGGGAGAAGAAAGAATTATTTCTTATAGAGTACAGACAAAAATAGGCATTGTGGGAAAACTAGTATTGCCTGCAACGGTTGTAAGATACAAGAGAGGCAATAATACTTATGAATTTAAATCAAATAACATAGTATTTCACTCCCATAAATAGATTTTTAAATTAAGGCATAATTAAAAAACCATGGAATTTAAGGTAATATCATTCTATAAGTATGTTGAAATTAATAATCTTGAAGAAACTTCTTTAAGATTAAGAGAGTTATGCAATAAACTTGGGATACTTGGAAGGATATTGATAAGCAAAGAGGGAATCAATGGGGCTGTTTCTGGAAAATCTGAAAGTCTTGAAATTTTTAGAGAAGATATAAGGAAAGAAAAAATGTTTAATGACTTAACCTTTAGAGAGCAAGAATTTAAAGAAAATGCTTATCATAAGCTTGTTATTAGAATAAGAAATCAAATAGTAAATTTTGGAATAAATGTTGATTTAGATAAAAAAGGAAATTATGTTGAGGCTGAAGAGCTTAAAAAAATGCTGGATGAAAAAGAAGATTTTGTTTTATTAGATACCAGGAATAAACATGAGATTAAAGTTGGAAGGTTTAGAAATGCTGTTGATTTAGGAATAAATAATTTTAGGGAGTTTCCTAAAAATATTTCTAAAATAGATAAAAATAAAAAAATTGTTATGTATTGTACTGGTGGGGTAAGATGCGAGAAGGCTTCTGCTTTTTTGAATGAAAATGGTTTTAAGGATGTTAATCAATTACAAGGAGGAATAATAAATTATACAAATAAATTTAATGATCATTTTGAAGGAAGCTGTTTTGTTTTTGATGATAGATTGACTTATGAAAACTCAAAGCCAATAACTAGATGTATACACTGTGAGGAATTATCTGGAAATTATATAAACTGCAATAATCTGGATTGTGACAAGTTGTTTATATCTTGTAAAGACTGTGAGATAAAAATGAAAAAAACTTGTTGTTTAGAATGTAAAGACTCTGGAAGACAGAGAAAAACTAAAAAAATATTAAATATTGCTGGAAAAGTAATAAACTATTATAAAAAGCCTGGAGTTGTTTTAGTAGAACTAGAGAAAGATATTAAAGTAAATTCAAGACTAGGCTTTATTGGGAAAACTACTGATGAATTTTGTCAAGAGATTTTTGAATTAAAGGATTATTATGGAAAGGATATTAAAGAAGCAAATAAGGGAGATCTTGTTACTTTTCCTGTTGATTTTGATGTAAGGAAAAATGACAAGTTGTTTTTGATATGATAATTGATGATTTAAAGGACATTGAAAGAAGAAGCATATACAGAAGAATACCTATTTTGGGAAGAGTAAAAGGGGAATGGCTTCTAAATGCTATTAATAAGATAAAGCCAAAAATGATATTAGAACTAGGAACTGCAAATGGATACAGCGGGATAATACTTGGAAGCACTGGGGCTAAACTAACTACGATAGATGTTGATGAAAAGCTTTCTTTGGAGGCAAAAGAAAACTTTCAGGAATTTAATGTAAAGGCTGATGTTGTTGTAGGAGATGCTGTTGATATTGTAAGTAAACTAGCCAAGAAAAAGGAAAACTATGGGATTTTTGACTTGATATTTATTGATTTTGAGAAAAGAAGATATATTGATGTTTTGGAAGATTGCTTGAAATTGCTTAAGAATCATGGATATATAATAGCTGATAATATTACATTTGATGCTGTGAAAGATTTTAAAGACATTGTTTTAAAACATCCTAGATTGGAAACAGATATAATTGAAGTCGGTGATGGCTTGAGTTTGAGTAAGAAAACTTATTAAACAAAAGGTTTTTAAGCTTCTTTTTTAGATTTTATTTAACCTCGCATAGCTTAGTGGTAGAGCGGTCGGCTGTAGATAAATTCACTGCTAGACTGAGTAAAACTTTGGATGAAAAGCAGTCAGCTGATCCCGACATATCCAGGTTCGATTCCTGGTGCGGGGATATAATTTCTTATAAGTAGTAACAAAATAGTAAAATTTATAAAGGAGTAAATCTACATATAATTATCTCATTAGAGGTGAATAACATGAAAGAAGGAAAAGCATACGGGTTTTTTGATTGTAGGGCTTCAAAACAAGAAATTGAAGTAGAATTACCTTTTATTAGAGATCTTATCCAGACCCCATCCAAATTAGAACTTATTTTAATGGAAGGTGTAGATAGATTAAAAGGTAACCCCGAATTAATGGCGGCTTATGAAAAAGCCAAATCTAGAATAGTATTTCCTAGTTCAATGAGCATTCCAGATAGATTTAAAAAAATACAAGAAATTGGAGATAGTGAGCTGAGATATGTAATACAAGCAACATTACCTGATGAAACTGGTAAAAGAACAGCAGACGAGTTAACAGAGATTTTAAATCAAGCCTATCAATCACCGCTCTATAAAGAGGGAGAATATTTCAGAGGAGCAATATCTTATGAAGAAAATGGAAAATATGTTTCCAGAGGGTAGATGAAATGAAGAAAGGATTAGTAGATTTAATATTAGGTGTAGTCTGCAAGTATGGACCAAAAGCAAAAAATATAGATGCAGTACCACAATATGAATCAGTAGAAATTACATATTCACCCTACCAAAAACTAAAAGATTACGAATTATCACAAAAAATAACAAAAATTCTTGACAATTTAAAAAATAGAGCAACAGGCATAGAACTAATACCAGAAATCTATGGTGATGAAATTCCAAGTGAAACCTATTTTTTTGGCGGTGTTCCACATGAAAAAAGGAATTTAGCTGGGATATACACGAGTGAAGATTTGAAAGGGAAATTGGTATTAGAATATGGAACTATTCAGGGAAAAGAATGGAGAGGGAACAAAGTACAGCACAACGGATACTGTCTCAAAATAAGAAGTCATAAAACCCAAGAAGAACTTGTCAAGGAATTTGATATAAAAGGAGATACCGATAGTATTGATTTTACATCAGTAGATCATATTGATATATACGATAGTCTATTTCTTAGGATATTACATGATGGGGCTAAAAGAATACATCATCGTGGAACCACAAGACTATCTAATATATACACTGAAGGTGGATTTGTTAACATTGAGAGTGCAAAGAGAAAATACTGGACAGCTGAACAAGCTAGCAAATGGATTGTCCATAAAATAGAATTAGGTCTTGTTGACAAAGGTAAAATTCTACAAGAACTTGAGTTAAGAAATAAATAAAGATTCGAACTCAAAGTTTGACGCTTGGTGCGGGGATTTTTTAATTATATAAGATTTAAATATAGATTGCACTACCAAAATATTTTTAAATAAAACTACATTATAGCTAATAATGGAACCAAATAAGGAAAAAATAATTCTAGATGAAAATTTTGGGAGAATTTCTGTAGCCTTAGGTTTAGAAGATAAGTTACTTAAAAATGGAGTTCTACCAGAAAGAACAATACAAGAGAGATCTGCAGTAGTTACGGGTATAGTGCATGGATATCTTGAAAAGGGTCATTGGCAAACTGCAGTAGATATGATCTATAAAAATGGATCAGTTGGGCTTCTTTATGGTGGAAGAAAAGAAGAGCTAGAAGGTCTTATAAAATCAGCTATAAAACCAGAAGATTTTGATAAAGAAAATATATCTGGTTATACTGTGAATAGTATAGAAATGCTTATTAAAAAAAAGCATGCTAAACTTGTATATGAAATTGCTTTAATGAAAAATATGCCAGTTGACGCTTCAAGTAATTTATTAGCATTAACTAAAAAAGAAGTTGGAGTGGAACTTTGGAGAGAAGGAATGAGCTCAATAGCTATGAGGGTTAAAGATGAACAACCAATTGAGGCTTATAGTTTATTTAGTAGAATTAATGATCATGAAGCCACTAATAATCTATACCAACAACTTATAACTAATTTCTCTTTAAGTAACTTTGGATTTCTAAAAGAAGTTGCAGAAAAAGATGATTGGAGCAGAAAAGTAGAAAGATTAACTTCTTTAGTTAGAGCAGCACTAAATGCAGATTATTCAAAATATAAAATAGAACATGGATTTGGCTCTCGGTTGGGTTCTGATTTATATAAGATTGTATCTGACAATAATATAAAACTTAATGTTAAACATAAAAAAAGAATGAGGGAATTTGTCGCATTTCATGCTGATTATTCAGATATGGATAAAATTGATGATAAAAATATCCAACTTCTTTGGGCAAAGAGAAATTGTGAGAGCAATCCAGAAACAGCTTATGGAATCTTCCTTGAACAAAAATATACTGGAAGAGAGGTAATACCAACAGCCCATAGGATATTTGATCGAGGATATAAAGATGTAAATATAAATTGGTTACGTAAAGGAAAAAGAGTTGAAATTCTGACAAAACATTTAGAAGGAATTTTTAATAGAGTTCCTAAGAGCAAGCTTGATCAGAGGGAATCTCTTGCAAGAAAATTAGGAAACATTAGTGAATTAAGAAGGATTGGTTTAATAAAATGGAATAACAAAAATTATAGACATCCAGAAAAAGCTTATAAATTACTTATTGAAAGTGGGATAGACATTAATGATCTTACATTAGATCAAATAAGAGCAAATTTAATAGAAAAAGAACTTGAAGAACACAAAAAAAGCACCCTCATTTTTGGTCCATCATTCTATTGGCTGGATAAAAGAGATAGAATTGGATATGAAAGAATATATGAAGCATTGCTTAATGGTGTTAATGGAAATTCTTGGCCAGGTAAAGCATATGAGTTATCTGCATCAAAAGGGGATATAGAAAGAGTAACAAGAGCAAGAGAGGCTGTACTTGAAAGAAATCCAGCAAATAGGACTTTAAGATTCTTCAAAGATGCTAAAGACAAAATTGGTTATGAAGCTTCACTTGAAAAACTTTCAATAGAATATAATGTTCCTAAAGAGGCCATTATATCCATGACTGGTGGGATAAGTTAAATTTTTATTGAGGAAACCAGACATAATGTTTGACTATTCCTATTATTCACTTATTTTATTGGGTCGCTTGTTGCACTTTAATCTATTTTATTACTAGTCTAGATTGAAGCAATTTAGTTTTAACCAAATAAATACTATAACAAAATTTGTAAAAACTACTTTGTTACCTTAAAGGGTGCTATTCTTTAGGGCACCGACAGATTTAAGAACTTCGGGCACCTAATTTAAAGATATGAAGATTATGATGGTTATTGATAAAAAGATAGGTGATACTACTTATTACAAATATAGGATTAATCTGCCTAAAGAGATGGTAGAGCTTTCTAAATTGTTAGGTAAAGAAATAAAAGTTAAGCTTGATAAAGGAAAGATTATCATAGAGAAGAAGAATAATTAAAATCTACCTTGTTCATCATAAAAATCAATTGCCTCTTTTGGAGTAAAAATCTGAAAATTAGCCCCTTCTAAATCAATTTTATCTTTTGATTTAGTAGAAACAATATAAGGGGTATATTTTGCACATTTCTTTGAAGCTAACCTAACTATCGATTTGTCTAATTTTTTGTTTTCAGCAGATTTTAAATCTACTTCTATTAGTTGATTTGTAATTATCGAGAATCCTTTATAATTGGAAAGTTTAGTAGCGAGAATATAAAAAACATCCCATGAAGTATGAGCTATTTTATAACCTTTTTCTCTATAATGTTTTAATAATAAGTCAAAAAAATCTTTAGAACTTTGACGAAAAGAAGTTTCATAATCTGTTCTAAAAGCATCATGAAAGACACTTTGATGAACAATGAATATATCTTTACTAACCAATAATATCACCAATTCATTTAATCTTTATTTAACTCTCCAAATATCTCATTAACCACCTCTCTTTTCATACCATCCTCTTCAAATTTCTTATTTATAAAATCAACAATTGAAATATCGAACTGTTCTATATCAATTACTTTTATTGGAGAATTTATTGTCATTTCTATAGCTAAAATCGTATTTTCATCAAATGTTTTTAATTTTTCTTCTAATTCTGGTTTTACAGTTAATTTTTCTCCACCTAATTTTTCTATAAATTCTTTTTTAGTCATAAACTCAAATTCAGAATTAGAATTTGCTCTTTCCATAAATGTAATATCTTATACTACTTTATTAACTTTTCTATATCTCATTCGGGCACCGAAAGGTTTATATAGTTCGGGTGCCTAATATATGTATGAAAGGTGAAGCTATTAACTGCCCAGAATGTAAGAGTGAAGCTATCAAGAAGAACGGCAACAGAAAAACACAGAACAGGGGCATAATTCAAAGATATAAGTGTAATTCTTGTGATTATAGATTTACAAAAAATGATGGCTTCTTTAGAATGAGAAATAGCCCTCAAAAGATTACCTTATGCTTAGACTTATTTTTTAGGGGGATTTCTACGAGAAAAGTTCAAGAGCATTTACAGGCATTTTATCCTCACAATTCAAGCCACAAGTCCATTTACAAATGGGTTATAAGATATTCAAGGCAGATAAGCAATTTCACAGATAACTTAAAACTGAAAGTAGGAAAAGAGATACAAGTAGATGAGATGGAATACCACAGAAGAAAAGCCCATAACAAAAAAGGTATAGATAAAAATTGGTTTATTGATGTAATTGATACTAAAACAAGATTCATGGTTGCTTCTAACTATGTAAAAACAAGAGGGGAAAAGGGAATTAAAGAAGTTATGAAAATAGCAAAATACAAAACAGATAATCAAGTTGATGTAATCACAAGTGATGGATTTAATGCTTATCCAAAAATATTGAGGAATACTTTTAATCTTAATAAAAAACAAGCAAAGAGCAAGATAAAGCATAATATTGTTAATGCTTCAAAAGGAGAAGGTTTTAACATAATGATTGAAAGACTGCATAATAACATAAGACAAAGGACTAAAATCTTTAGGGGATTTCACGGCTCTATTGAAAGTGCTAATTCAATAATGAAAGGTTACGAAATTTATTATAACTTCATTACTAAACATCAAACTTTAAAGAAATGTCCTTATGAGTTGGCTATTCCTGAACTTAAACTGAATACTGAAAATAAATGGATTGAATTGATTAAATTATCTACAATAACGAGTTAATTTCCACTTACACAGGTATGTCCCTTATATACCATATCCTTTTCCTTATAAGCATTTATACAATCAACTTTCATTAATCCACCTGTTGCTTCTTTAAACTAAGTAGTTATGGAAATAAAAGAAAAGACTTCCCACAGAATAAACTAAATTCTTTATTCTTTAACTTTTGCTTCAAGACGAATATTATAACCTTTAACTTCTATTAATTTAACTTTTGCCCATGCACTATTTGAAGCACCTCTATCCCTATGATAATTTACAATTTCTTGTTCTAATGAACGTGGATTGCTATTGCTATCCGCTACAAGAACATAAGGTGTTTCCTTTTCATCATTGGGAGAATAACCCCATTGTACTAAATATAAATCTTTTTCTTCCATCTTTACCTCCAAAATGTTACTATTATAAAGTGATATAACTAATATATAAACCTTTCGATTGATTTTTTATGGAAAGGGGCACCACCCGCTAAGGTAACAAAATATGTAAAAACTGCGCTGGTGCATTCCTATAATTTTTAAATAGTGAGGCTCTTATGCCTCTTTAAGTTCTGAGAAACAATAAAGAGGTGAGCCCCATGGGTAAGGAATACTCGGACTATTTAAAATTTATAGA
>JACQNI010000075.1 GCA_016203135.1 Candidatus Woesearchaeota archaeon | reverse complement strand
TTTGTAAGCCTTAATATCGAATAAGGATTTTAATTCCGGATTAACTGGAAATACTTTTCCTTTATAGCCTGCGTCAAGCAAGTTTCTGAATAAAACATGCCCGATCTTTGCAGGGTTCCTGCTGACTCCAATTATTGCAATACTTTTTGCCTTGAAAAAATTATCCAGATTCATAACGCCTCTCTTTCTAAAATACATACTGAATTATATATAAATTTTGTTATAACCTATTCAGAAATATAAAACTTTATAAAAGATGCATCATCGCTAAAAAAACTAAAATGAAACCTATAACAAAATTGGTTAGTGGATTAGAAGAAAGATTTAAAAGATTTGAAGAAGTATATAGGTTAGAGTTGGAAGCAGAATTAAATAAAATAAATCCCAGAATTAAAGTTAATCATCTGGATTCTTATGATAACCATCCTGCTGAAGATGACTTTTTCAAAATTATAACAATGGATAATGATGTCGGGGTGATTTTCCCCATAAGAAGATTTGCGTATATAAAATATGGAATGGAAAATGGAATAAAAGAAGTTCTTGAAAGAAGAAACTATCATGTATCAATAGAATCCTCCTCACTTTCTCCATTAGGATATATTAAAGATTTTCAAAGATACTCTCGAACAGAATAGATTAAATCCCTTTAAAATCTAAATTCTTCCTGTATTGAGCACTATATTTTATTGGAACAAATTTGACAGCAACAGAACTAAACTTATTATATAACCTATGAAAAGAAAAACCATGCTCAGTACAATGTTTA
Organism: Candidatus Woesearchaeota archaeon; assembly: GCA_016203135.1. Classification (GTDB taxonomy): domain Archaea; phylum Nanobdellota; class Nanobdellia; order SCGC-AAA011-G17; family JACPNG01; genus JACQNI01. The sequence continues at coordinate 1,387 of JACQNI010000075.1, read as the reverse complement.
TTAATTATTTCAAAATCATTGGGATTTACATCATTGTGCAAGAAATTATTTAATTTAAGAAGCTGATTATTAAAGATGTGCATTAACAGCTGAACATTCTGTCCTTGATAAGTATTATCTTTAAAGTTCATCATAATCTCCTGAGTAATCTCATAAGATTCATCAAATAGCTCAAAATCCAATTTCTTTTCTTGAACATATCTTACAATAAATAAATCACATAGGTAACTAGATAATTTAAATTTATCTTTATCAGTATCATCATGTCTAAGATACATCCTAGCATATTTTAGCCCTTCCTCTAAAAGAGATATTTTTTCTGGATCATTATCTTGAAGTAAAAGTGTATATTTGTAGATATCAGATTTTAAATATGATAGAGCTTCAGGGTCATTACAGATACTTATATTGTCCATCATAAGTTCAACAGATCTCTTTCTTAATATTTTAGCAATATCCATATTGTTTCTAAATGGACCGAACTCAGTGGGCAAAACCCTTCTAGTAATGTCTCCAAAAACAAAAGCTAATTGAGTTCTAATAGGATAAAAATAATTTTCAAGTCTGTTATGCAAGGCGCCTTTTTTCCTATCAGATATTCTCTCTGCTTCTACTTTTTGTTTTATAATAAGTTCATATTCCTCATGAAATTTAGATAGAAATAATTTATTTATAAACCTGGAAATAAAATTGCCTTCAACCCTTCCTAATAGGCTGTTTACCTTGCCTCTAAAAGATCTTTCCATTCCTGCAATGCAACCTCCCAATTCCCTAATTTCAGTTTTTTTTGCAGCAATTTCCTCTTCTAATTCATTATGAAAAACTTCTTCCCTCAATTTAATTTTTCTATAAAGATCATCACAAATAAGAGCAAGCCCTAAAGACGCTTCTAAAGGATAATTGCTATCTTCCAGATGTTTTTGGAAACTGCGTGAATACCAGATAATCCCTCCCTTAGATCTTTCTAAAGCGGGGTCATTTAAAAAACCATATAGCTTATCGAGGTTTTCATACCCTCGACGATAAATTTCAGAAGCTATCTTCCTTGCAGAAATCTCTCTAAAATTAGCTAGCCCTTCATTTTCCAGATAAGAATTAATAATTCCTTCTAAGGGGATAATATCTCTATCATTTATTATCCTATTTTTTAATTCGCCTAGTTCCTGAAGGCTTTTGAGTTTCATAAAAATAAGCAGGAAAAATAATCTTTTAAGCATTACTATTTATCAGTAATCTTATTTCAATTCCAGCAACAAATGATCAGGATCCTCTAAAAACATCTTCAAGGACTCTAAAAACCTAGCTGCCTGGGCTCCGTCTAAAATGCGATGATCAAAAGTCAAAGATACTGGCAGGATTTTTACAACTTTAAACCTTCCATTAATAG
>JACQNI010000087.1 GCA_016203135.1 Candidatus Woesearchaeota archaeon | reverse complement strand
TGACAAGGTATTGGGGACTGCGCACATAGGGATAGGCAGCAATTACTGGTTTGGAGGGAATATATTCGCGATAATCCACTTGGACCAGGTTTTTAAAAATCCTAAGGTTTATTTTGACGGGAAACTGATGGAGTTGTAATGAACAAAAACCGATTAAGATAATCTATTGTTTCTTTAACCAAATCTCTAAATTCTTTTGCTTTCTTCAAATCTATATTTATATCTTCATTTCTTTGAGTTTTGGGGAGAGTGGTTAAAATGGTTTTTTGAGTATTTTGAAGTAGTAGAAAAAATTGATAAGGAAGAGATTAAAAAAATCCAGATAAAAAATTAAAAAACTTTTTTAAAGCACCGGGAGGATTTTCACAAACTGGCTGATCAAGAAGATACTTGGGTTCTGATGGTATTAACCCTTCCTCACATTTTTCAAATTCAACATAAACAGATTCTCTTTCCTTTCTAGGGGCGGTGTCTTTCCTCTTATCAATACTACAATTCCCATAATAAAAATCTGAAGGATTGCATGAAGTTCCATCCTCAAATACACATACAGGTTTGTTTTCAGAATCAATCTGGATTTCATATCCCATATGCTCGCAATAAGCTATTGGAACAGGTTTAGCATCCTCTGAAAAAACTATAGGAACAAATAGTAAAAATAGAGCAATCACTATAAGTGAACTTTTCATAAGCCCATATAAAAACCAACTGATACTTAAACCCCCTACAATAAATAACAATATTTATAAATATGTATAATATCCATATGTATATGGATGGAAATAGTGGGGATGGAAATGGTAGGAAGCCTGTAACTTTTAATATAAAGGAGGATCTAATAAAAGAATTTTCCAAGGTGTGTGAGGAAAAAGGATTAATCATGTCCCGCCGTATAGAAAAATGCATACAAGAAGAGATTGAAAGAATCAGAAAGATGGGTGATTAATGATATTACCAACTCGGATGTACAAAATTAATGATAAAAATAAAAATAAGACATTTGAAAATAGCATCAGCAGCGATAATTATCTTTATCTTATTTCTAGTTTCTTATCGGAGTGATTACGATTCTTTTCCTAAAGTCGCTAAGGAAATAGAACAGGCTACTGTTCTAATAGAGATCAAGGATGTAGATGGCTCCTTAAAGGAGGTCACGAAGAATATTTTGGAGCAAGGGGGATATATCGATAAAGAGGGCTATATAGGCTTAGGAACTGGTTTCGTTGTGGATGAAAAAGGTTATATTTTAACCGCAAAACATAATTTTGAAGGAATAAGCAATAGCCTTGGAGTTTCAATGGATGACTTTATTTTCAAATTTGGCTTTATTAAATATGGTCAAGAGCATATTAAAATTTTTAGGGTAGATGTGGCAGACTTAGAAAGAAAAGACGTTCAATTATTGAGAATAAATCAGGAAATAAATTACAATTTAAAAGCTCTTAAAATTGCTGATAAAACTGAAGCAAAATCTGGACTTAGTATAGGCTTCCTTGGTTATACTCAGCTTGAGAATAGTAAGCCTCTCTTCCTATTTGTAAGCAAAGGAATAGTATCTAATATAAACAAAGAAATAGAAACTGAAGGTCAGACTAATTCATTTTATACATTAAATGGGATAGCTACAGGAGGTTTTAGTGGAGGTCCAGTATTCCTAAGCAAAAATGGCAAAGTAATTGCTTTAATAAAGGGAACTCCGAGTGATTCTCAAGGCAAAAAAGGAATAGTAATTGTACCCTTTGTTCATGAAGTTCCACAGATAATTTCAGATATAGAAAAAAGACGATATGAATAAGAATATTTTAAGAAAACTATCTAGAATTATCAGCTTTTGGAATACCTTTATAAATTTATTAAGCTACAATGCTTATTCTGTAAAATGGTAATGCGTTGGTATATGACGGACTTTCCGAGGAAATACATAGATTCAGGAGATTATATGTCAGCATTCACAAGAGTTTCCGCTGATTTAGAGCAAATATTATTTGAAAAATTGTTCTTTGAAAGAGGCTTCAAGCTAGAACAAATGGAAAGATGGACCTTGAGTAAGTTTGTCCAGCAAAACCTGCAGCTTGGCTTAATTGATAAAAAATGGATTCCATTATTGAACGAGTTTAGAGAACTAAGGAATAAGGTGATTCACAGAAGAGTTTTTCTACTTAGGCTAGTTCAAAATCCAGAGGAATTAGAACATGCACGGAAGCTTCTTTATGCCATGTGCGATTTTATAGACAAAACTTGGGTAGTTTACAAGTCAACGCCCGAATTAGAAAAAGAGTACAGCGGGCTAGATAGATAATAAATTTCTGAATAAATGTGCAAAGCCTATAAAACGATACCTTTATAAACTCAGCATTTAAATTGATTATTATTGGATAGGCAGAAACGGAAGTCATAATACATTATGCTAATTCTGTTTCACTATATGTTTGGCTTGAATGATTGAGCCTGATTCATATACAAGTTTATTCCAAGG
>JACQNI010000073.1 GCA_016203135.1 Candidatus Woesearchaeota archaeon | reverse complement strand
TTAATAATGGAGGTTATCCTGCGTTAATTTCACAAGATTTACAAAAAGAGAATATTTTGCAAAGCTATTATGATTCAATGATATTTAAAGATATAATTGAAAGATACAAAATAGAAGATGTAAATAAGCTAAAAGCCCTTGGTAGTATGCTATTTGAGTCAGTCTCAAAAGAAATGTCCTATAGCAAACTCGCAAATAAATTAAATTCAATTGGATTTAAGACTAGTAAGAATACAGTTATAGAATATTTGTCTTATTTTGAAGATGCTTATTTATTTTTTCAGAGTTTAAAATATGAATATTCTTTGGCAAAACAGCTTGGTTCTATTAAAAAAATATATTGTATTGATAATGGATTGCTAAATACTGTTAGTTTTAAGTTTTCAGATGATTTCGGAAAGTTGTTAGAGAATATAGTTTTTATTGAACTTAGAAGAAGAAATGAGCAAGTTTATTATTATAGAAAGAATTATGAATGTGATTTTTTAATCGTTAAAAAAAACAAGGTTTCATTAGCTATACAAGTAACAAAAAAATTAGATGAGGATAATGAAAAAAGAGAGATTAATGGCTTATTGGAAGTTATGAATGAATATAAATTAAAAGATGGAATTCTTTTAACTGAAGACCAGGAGGAAGAAAAAATAATTGATGGTAAAAAAATTAGTATAATTCCTGTTTGGAAGTGGCTTCTTGAATAAAAAAGCTGAATTTTAGAAAGTATGTCCTTTTTGATCTACTTTGTGTAAACGATAAGACACTTTCATCAAGAGGCATTTATTATGATTCTACTTTAAATTTTATCGTACTCTTTTCAGTCACATTTTCAATGCTTGCCATAAGAGTTAAAATAAATCAAATAATATAAGCTTTATCGTTCTAAATACTAGAAATCAAACCCTTTTTTGGCTCATACAAAGATCCTTCCCTTTTCAGTCTTTCAATGACCTCTTCAACCTGGTCAACAGTTATGCCTTTTTCCTCAGCAGCAGATATTATTTCTTCCATAGGAACCGACTTTCCAACCTTCTCTTCTAAATCCCTTATTATTTCCCTTACAGCAAATATTCTAGATCTTTGAGATGCCGGAATTCCAGAGCTGATTCTGTCGATGTCTATTTGTCCGGTTTCATAATCAAAGCCGACTTGCATCAGGCAATGCTTCATCAATTCAATTGCCCTTTTAGAATCTTCCTTTGTTACCTTTTCGCTTAATCTTACCTTGGCACTTGCCTCACTTAATCTTACCAAGGCTTCTAATTGTCTTGCACTTATTGGTATTGGCTTTATGTCTTCTTCATTCCCAGAACTCGGCTTGTTTCTTAATTCAACATAAAATCTTTTTATTTCGTTTATAGCTTCATTTGTTAATTTTGGGTGTATGTTTTGTCTTACATAGGCAATATATTTTCTTAAAATATCAATTGGAATTTCAGATTTTAAATCTTCAGGTTTTTGATGAAGTCTTAATAGATGAGAAGCTATTTTATCATCCCTTTCCCTAGAAGGAATATCTCTTACAGGAAAAATTAAATCAAACCTGTTTATCAATGTTGGCGGTAAATTGATCTGAGATGCAACGCTTTGATATGGATCAAATCTTCCATATTTTGGATTTGCTGCCCCAAGCACAGTTGTCTCAGCTTTTAATGTTGCCTGAACATTAGCCTTGCTTATTGTTATTATCTGTTGCTCTAATGCTTGATGCATTGCAGCAGTATCTTCAGGATCTATTTTATCTAGCTCATCAATAAAAACAAATCCCCCATTGCTCAAAACTAAAGCCCCAGCTTCTAAAGCCCAGCCCCTTAAGAATTCATCTTTGACTATACTTGCAGTCAATCCAACACCAGAAACTCCCTTTCCACTCACAAGTCTTCCTTTAGGAGCAATCTTAGAAACAAACTCCAAGGATTTAGATTTTCCGCTTCCAGGATCTCCTATAAGCAAGATATGCATATCTCCTCTTGTTTTAGTTCCCTCCTTTGTTTCCTTTTTTACCCCCCCCATTAATTGTAATAAAATTGCTTCTTTTATTTTATCATTCCCATAGATGCTTGGAGCAATGCTGTTTGTTAATTTTTGATATACATCTTTATCATTAGCTATTTCTTTTATTTTGTTTATATCTTCTTCATTTATATTTAGTTCTTCAAAAGTTTCTTCTATGGGCATTATAAAATTAGCGTCAGCCATTAAATCAAACCTTGTAGATTTAACACCGCTTTTCAAGCTTATTGCAACCTCTTTTATCACTCCATTAACCCTGATCTTGCTTCCAGGAGTAGTTTTCCTTTCCATTTTTGGCTCGACTAAATCTTCCTTTAAGAAAACGCTAAGTCTTTTTGGTTGTTCTCCCCCTTCTAAAGTTTCAGGAGACTCTTCAACAATCAATCTCTGTACATCTACCAAATCTTTGTTTAATAATCTAAATCTTCCTCGTCTTCCACAGCTGCATCTTGAAGGCTCTTTAAATTGAGTGTCAATCTGTAATATAGTTATTGCATTCCCACAGCTAGGACATTCAAATTTTGCAGAAGTAACTTGAGGCCTTACATCGCTACTTTGCCTGACTATTCCATCAAAATAAAAAAACTTGTTGATATGCTCGCTTCTTATATTCCTGATTTTAATCTCTTGTGTTTTTGGCAGCTCTTTAAATCTTACTCTAATATCTTTGCTTTGTATATCAAACTTTTCAAGGCATATTTCAGCTGCCTTTGCTACCTCTTCAGGATCCTCTAACAAAGCATCAGATAATTCATGGTCAAATTTAGCCAAGTCTCTGAAATCTATCACTAAAGCCTTCATTCCAGTAGTTTTTATCTGATATATCTCTTTTTTATACTCAGATTCAATAAATTCTTGAAAGCGCTCTATTTGCTCCCTTGCATCTAGCATATAAACCCCCTTTGCTATTTTATCCCTAGAATACAAGCTTCTTTATATTTCTTTTTGTGGAAAAACTGAAAATAATTCAATAATAGTGTAAATTATATAATTAAAAACTAAATAGTGGTATCAAAACAAAAGATTCATAAACCTATTATTATTACAATAACTAAGGAGAAAATCAAAATGGACGAATCATGGTGGTATGGAATTATTGCTGGATTCTGTTTTGGAGCAGCAACAGGCATAACCTTCGATAATTACACTCAAAATAAAATTCCAACAACAGGCAAAGTCCAACAAGGATATGTAGTTCCAAGTAGACTTGAAATTAAAGTTCAAGATTTAGATAGAAATGGACAAAATGAAGTTATAATGAAATATGATGGAAAGAACTACTTGTTTACACTTGATGAACAAGGAAAACCAAGAGTTCAACTTTATGAGATTAAATCTGCTGAAGTTGTTCCAAAATAAAAACTTTATTTTATATTTATTATTATTTATTCAGCTTCTTCAAATTAACAATTAACTTGTCTACTGCTTCATGAAGTTTTTTCTCAGATTTTGTTCCTGTACATACAATCTTTCCATTGCTAAACAACAAAAAAGTAGCTCTTGTGCCAGTTAGCTTATGTACTAATCCAGGAAATTGTTCTGGTTCATACTCTGTATTTTCCAGGTTTAAAGCCAAGGAGTTTAAATTTAAATCCATTCCAATACTGCCAGAAGCAACCATATTTTGTACCTTTATACCCTTTAAAACAACAGGAGCCTTTATTCTAATTTTTATTTTTTCTATGTTCTTGATTATAGCCATTATAGATTCTTTGACCTTTTTCATTGACTTTGCTCCTGTACAAACAACCTTTCCAGAGCTAAAAATCAATGCAGAAGTCTTTGGCTCCTTAATTCTCATAACCAATCCAGGAAATTGTTCAGGATTATATTCTGTATTTGGCAGTGTTTCTGCTAGTTTAATCAAAGGAATATCTTGTTCCAAAGAAGTTGTAGCAACAATATTCTGGAGTTTTATTTCCTTCTTAGACTTTTTAGAATCTTTAGCCTTCTTTATGGTTTTTTTAGCTATCTTTATCCCCCCAAGCTAATTTTGATTATTATAATATGCCTATCACAATACAGAAAACTATTTAAAGCTTATTTATAAACTTTAGATACTACCTGTTTGTAAAGATTATTAACTTTTAATATTAAAATTCGTAATATTCTTAGGTTACTATTTAGTGTAAACAAGTAGATAACATTTTTTACCATAAAATCAAACACAATTGTAGTCTACCTGTAAGTTGGATTTACAAAAACAGCATATAAATCTTTGTTCTCGTTTGGTTTTATTATCCTAATGGTTGGACCTCTTTCACCCATCGTTAAGATAGTTAGTCTACCTTCTAATTCTGATAAACCACTTACAACAACATCTAAATCAAAATTGCTTGTTGTAGGCCTATTTCTTGTTTCTGGAATGTAGTATGAATCATACATTAATTCAGTTTCAGGAACTCTTTGAAATCTTACTTCCATAGCCATTAAAGATTTTTTAGAAAATATATCTACAGCTTCTTTTGCAACTAAATTATTTGATAGATTCGCTCTCATTACATAAGTTCTTTCTAAATTTGCCATATTTATTATATTACAAAATTAATACTATTTAAATCTTTCTATTGTTTACTACTTATTAATTACTATTTAATATATAGAAACCTTTAAATATCCATTATCTTTTAAAAGATAATGATAATAAACGAAATAACAACAAAAATAATAAGGAATGCAAAGAATGGAGAAAGCATCCGTAGCTTAGCTAATAAAATAGGGTTTGCTTACTCTGCTGTTTATGGTTGGATATTAGAATTAGAGAAATATGAAGTTGTTAGGATAATAAGAAAAGGCAATAAAAACATAATAAAGATTAATAAAAATTTAATTTACGATAAATTTAGAGAATTGGACAATGCTGTTTCAATTATAGACAAAAATAATGATTTCTGGGGGTTTATCAAAGATACTAAATTAAAGATAAGATTTTCAAAGGGGACTGCTATAACTATCTGGACCAAAGGCGGATTCATAACAGGAGACTTTTATGATAAGATTTATTTTTTAGAGGTATTTGAAAAAGATGCCAATTCTTTAAAAAAGGCATTAAATGAAAAAAACATAGCCTGGACAGAAAACAAATTAATTCCTAAAAGGCCTTTAATTTATATAATTCCTAAAAAGGAATTTACAATAAAAAGGTTAAATAATTTACCTATCATTCCTTTAAATGAATTAGTAGACTATTGCAAAGAATTATATTTAGATAATGTTTTAGAGCAATTAGATTTATTATACAATTTAGGTTTAAATAAAAGATATTCAGAGATTTATACGAATATTTAAAGATGAATTCAAAAACAGGCTTATTAGAAAGAGAAAAGGAAGTGTTAAGATTAATAGAACTTTTTAAAGATAATAATCTTAAGTTTATAGTTATTGGAGGATATGCTGTTTCAACTTATAAGAAAAGATTTTCTGTAGATTTGGATGTTGTGATAAAAGAAGATGATTTAATAAAATTTGAAGAACTATTATTAAAAGAAGGATTCAGTAAAGATTATGAAAAGGCGATTGCTCTTTTGTATGGTGAAAATTTTAAGCGTTTTAGAAAAAAGATGAATAATTTGCCAGTAGATGTGGACTTATTGATAAATGGTTTAGTTTCAAGAACTACAGATGCTGCATGGAGTTATGAGAATATAAATAAAAATTCTCAAAAAAGAAAATTGGATAATCTGGAATTTTTAACTCCAGCCAGAGAATTATTAATATCTATGAAAATGCACAGCGGCAGGCTTTCTGATGTGAGAGATATCATTGTATTAATGCCGTGTAATATAAATAAATTGAAAGAATTTTTATTAAGAGGAAATTTAAGTAGTTTAAAAGCATCAATTAAAAAACAAGCCCTTTTTATTGAAAAGCCACAATTTGATGATAGTTTCAAAGGAATTTTTGGCATTCAGGCTTATAATCCAAAAGAGATAGAATTAGCTAAAAAATTATTCACTGAGTTATTAAAAAAAATTAAGTAAAAATATTTTTAGAAAGTATATCCTTTTTGATATACTTTATATAAATAAATCCTACAGGTCCCAGTAGTTTCTACAAAATATTCCTCTGATCTCTATAAAGAATTTTCCTGTTCTTCTCTTTCCTGAATGTTTTTATTCATTCCAACTCGGTAAGATGCTCAGTTCTTTAGAACTGAGACCATCAATTCTATTTTTAGCTGAAGTACTTCAGTCATTTTACAACGTCAAAACCAATCTCAAAGTCTTTGTCTCTAACTTTAAACTTATCATTAAACTTTTTTTTGCTTAATTTAAATTCTAATCTTTTAGCCCCAACCTTTTCTCTTATCTCTTTATTGAATTTATCTAAGTCTATATCAGAATAAATATACAAGTCAATTACATTTTCTTTTTTCAAACCAGTTTTTTTCCTTAGATCTTGAATTCTTCTTGTTATTTCCCTAGAAAATCCTTCTTGTTCAAGTTCCTTTGTCATTTTAACATCCAACTTAATTTCAAACTCTCCTTTTTTAACCAAAACTTCTTTTACATTGGTTTGAACTTTAATGACTTCTTTTAACTTATCCAATGATTTGACACCATCAATATAAATTTCAACTTTTTTTAGTGGCCATCTTATTCCAAGTTTTGCCTCTTCCCTTTTAGCTAAAATCTCTTGTATTGTTTTTTTAGCCAAATCAAAGTTTTCTTCAAGTTTTTTATCAATTAATTTTTTATTATATTTTGGCCATTTATAGAAGCTTATACTTTCTTCTTTTATTTTGAACTCCTTCTTTAAATTTTGATAAATCTTCTCTGAAATAAAAGGAGCAATCGTGGAAAACATGACCAATGTTTTTACCATCACCTCATTCAATACATAAAGCACAGTTTCTTTCCCTTTTATACTACCACCAGATATTTTATCCCTTATAATTTGCACATAAACCCTGCTCAATTCTAGGAAAATACTTTCAATCTTATCAGGAATCTCATTTATATGATAGTTTTCAAACAATTCAGTTACTTCTTTAATTTTTGAGTTTAATAATGAAAGCATGTATTTTTCTTCAATGTCTAATTTAGGCTTTACTTTATTTGGGCTTTTTTTTAAGAATCTTGCTTGGGTTATAAGATAATTATGCAAGTTCCACAAAACATCTAGATTTCTGCTTCTTACTTTCATATCTTCAAAATTATAGTTTATATCAACACCAGGCAAAGCACCGCCAATCATATAATATCTTAATGTGTCAGCCCCATACTTGCTTATAACTTCTTCTGGCAGTATGTAATTTTCAAGAGATTTTGACATTTTTCTTCCCAAAGAATCTTGAACAAAACCATGCATATAAACAGCTTTGTAGCTAATATTGTCAAAAGCAAGCATTGAGTTAATGAATAACAAGTTAAACCAACCCCTGATCTGATCTTTTCCTTCTAAAATAAAATCAGCAGGATAATATTTCTTAAACAAATCATTTCTTTGAGGAAAATCCAAGCAAGTCCATGAAGTTGTTCCCGCATCAACCCAGACATCCAAAATATCAGGAATTCTTTCCTTTAAATTTCCGCATTTTTTGCATTTTATTTTTACATCATCGATAAACGGAATATGCAAATCTTCAGGGACTTTTCCAGCTAGCTTCTTTAATTCGCTTATTGAACCTATTACAATAAAATCAGAACAATTTTTACATTTCCAAATTGGTACAGGAGTGCCCCAATATCTTTGCCTTGTTATTCCATTATCTCTTAGATTATCAAGCCAAGAATCAAATTGTTTATTCCCAGACCAACCAGGAACCCAATGTATTCCTTTGTTGAGTTTTCTCATTTTATCCTTTAAATCTTCAATTTTAAAGAACCACTGCTTTGTTGTCCTAAATATTACTGGATTCTTGCATCTCCAACAGTGTGGATATTCATGCTCTATTTTTTCAGAAGCCAATAAGAAGCCATCTTCTTCAAGTTTTTGAATAAACATTTTATCATCATATTTTGCCTTTAATCCTGAAAATATACCAGTTTCTTTTGGAAAAAGACCATATTCATTCAAAAGATTAAAAGGAGGTATTTTTTCTTTATGTCCTATTTCATAATCTTCTTGTCCACATCCAGGAGCCATATGCACTAAGCCAGTTCCCGTTTCTAAGTTCACATATTCATCAGACATAACAACAGTATGCACTTTTTTGTTTTTCTTTAAATTTGAGTAATTATAATATTTTTCAAATGGATGTACATATCTTAATCCAAGCAATTTTTTTCCTTTGAATGTTTCAACTATTTTAAGTTTTTTGCCTATTTTTAATTCTAAATTTTTGACTAAATCTTTTACAACTACCCAAATTTCATTGTCAGCCTTTACTTTTATATATTCAAAATTAGGATTTACCATAACCCCAAGATTGAACAAAATAGTCCAAGGGGTAGTTGTAAAAATTATTAAAAATTCATTTTTTCTCCCAGCAATTTGAAATTTAACATATATAGAAGGATCTGAAACATTTTTATATTCTAATTCATGCTTTGCT
>JACQNI010000083.1 GCA_016203135.1 Candidatus Woesearchaeota archaeon | reverse complement strand
AATGAAGATATTGATAAAGCATAAGACCTTTTTGAATAAGAATCTACTATCTTTGATAAAAAGTTTTTAATATTTTCTTGGGTTGCTTTTTCTGGTATAACTTCTAGGTTTTTTAGAAATCTTTTAAGGAAAAAAACATAGGTTTTTATTGTTTGACTGCTAAAACCAGCTAGTTTTAGCTCATTGTTTGTTAATTGAAGATATTTATTTACTAAGGCTTCTTTCATTAGATTGAACTGTTTTTAAAGTATAAAAAAAGATGTAAGAACTTAATGATGGTGATTAAACGAACAATTGCTTGAAAATGGAAATGTTTATAATTTATTTTATCAATAATGTCTGATGACTAAAGAGAATCCTCTCAGGGAAGCATTTGGTAAATTGAAAGGAATTAAAGGTAAAACTGGAAAATCTACAGATGAATTGTTAAAAGAGGTGGATGAAGAATTGGGTAGTAGATTTGATCCTGGAAAGGATTTGGGTATTGAGATGGCCTGTAAATCCTATGAGAATGGAGAAATTTCTTTGAGGAAAGCTGTTGAACTAGCTGGTGTAGGTTATGAGAAAATGAAAAAGGTATTGAAAGAGAGGGGGGTTGGTGCGAAATAGGTGATTAGGATTAAACGAACATAATAAAGCATTTAAGTTATTAAATTAAGAAATAATTATGGGTTTAGCTTATGATAGAGTAGAAGAAAGAGGTAAAATTAAAATTATTTACTCTAGGGGCCCTTACTTTATTTGGAGTTCAATAATATTATTTATCTTAGGTTTTTTAGATGCCATTGTTGCATCTTTTTTGGGTTTTACTAATATCAGTGGTTTATTTTTTTTATTTGCGATGATTATAGCTGCAACTTACGGCTTATCCTCGGCAATAGTATCTGTTAAGATAAATATGAAGAGCAAAGATGGTGGAGTAAAGGTTACAGGAAGTATGTTCTCTTTTAAAAATCCACAAATCTTTGAATATAAAAGGTAAAACCATATTTCTAAATTAAACGAACAATTTTAAATAGAAAGGAATTTAAACTTTAATGTATAATCTAATTTATGGATAAATCAAGGTTAGAGATATTGGCAATAGAAGAAGAAAGAAGTAGAGTGATTAGTGAATTGGAAGCTATTAGAAAAGAGCAGATTAAATTAAATGGGGAAGAAGATTCAGAAATAATGGGCAAGATGAATGTAGTCCATATAGGGTATAACTCTAGGATAGATGAACTTCTTGCGAAAAATTCTCAATTAAGAGAATGGTATATTGAAAATTTTATTGGTCCAGGCGCTATCATTCATGGCAGTTCTACTATTGGTGTTGATTCTAGTTTGGGTATGGCAATTAGAGCTATAAAAATTTATGGAAACAAGTTAACGACTCATCCCTATGGTCATGCTATTAAAGCTAAGCCTTCTTTAGACCAGTTAGAGAAAAGATAAAAAGTTAGGTAGTTAATTATTAGTCTAAATACTTCGTTTAATACTGATTAAGTCTAGTTTCGTTTAATGTGGATTACTTAATGTCGTGAAATAGCCTTTTAAAGCGCCCTAAACTGGCTTTTAGTTCTTTTTGGCCTTCTTGAGTAAGGGAATAATAGATGTCTTTTCCCATTTTTCTTTGTATTTCAATAAGTTTCTTTTTCTTTAATCTGTCTAGGGCGGGATATATTGTTCCCGGATTTAATCTTCTATCAATCCTCTTTTCTAATTCGTCCACTATTTCTTTTCCAGTAGTTTCTTTATTCTTATCAATCAACCATAAGATCATAAAAGACAGATTCCCTTTTAGAACACCATAATCCATAATATGTATTGTAATACCAATATATTTAAATATTTATATTGCTTATACAATATATGGTAAGAAGGGAAATAGTTTGTGATGGTTGTTTTCAAAATGTTGAGCTACATGCCAAGAATATGTGTTATAAATGCTACAAAAGACAATATAAACCTAGGACCATAATATGTAAATCTTGTAAAAGGACTAGGCCACATCATTCCTTTGGATTATGTGCTGGTTGTAATACTAGATTAAATCACTATGATAAAGTCAAAACATATAATGTAAAAAAGTATTATGGCATTACCATGGAAAAATTTATGGAATTCACAAAGATCTGTCTTAGCTGTGGTTTTAAGAAAATTGTGGATCTACATCATTTAGATGGAAATAGGAAAAATAGTGATCCTAGCAATTTAATTGGTTTATGTCCTAATTGCCATAAGATGATGCATACATACAAATACCATAAAATAATTGTAGAAAGGCTAAAAAAGAAGGTTTTTGATGTTAGCCATTTACACCCAACTAATTTTGTTAAGAATTAAATAAATTTAAGCTTTGATTAAAGGTTTTGATCTCATTAATTTCTCTTTGATTCTGTTAAAATCTTTTTCATATATAACTTCTAATCTTTCTTTTGGATATTTTTCTCTAAATTTCCTGATTTTTCTATTTTTTTCTGTGACAAGTGCTTGTTTCATCACCGTCAGCTCTATATACCAATCTGATTGTGGTAAGTGGAAATCCGGCCTAAAAGACTCTGTAGCCCTGCCATTTTCATCCCATTCTAGAGGAAAAACCACAGGTTCATATCTCCAAGTTATTTTTAAAGAGTCAAATAGTCTTGCAAATTCCAATTCGCTTTCATTAGCAAATCCATTTTTAGACTTTACTGATTCAATGGTATCCCCTATTTTAGTTATCCTGTTGTACATTTTCTCAAAAAGGGAATTTGTCGTTGGGAAAAGGTCTATTTCTATATTTGGATCTATTTCTTTTAACTTCATTATCTGGACATAAAACTTTTCTAAGTCTTTTCTTAAACATATTTTAATAAAAAGACCTTCATTTGGAAGGTAAAAACTAGGGGTAAATCTTGGCTTGTTCCTGATAGGCTTTGAATCTAAAGGAAATTTTGCAGGCCTATAGCGCCAAGGCAGCCCAAAATGCTCTAAGACTGTTGCCAAATGATATTCACTAGAATATTTAAATTTAATTGGATTTTCTCCTTTTAATGTCTCTCCAGAATAATAATCAACATATCTTTTCCTCCTGGACTCTATTGAAATTATCTCTGGATAGGCTTTTGATAGAACTTCTTGATCTCTGATTTTAGTTGTTTCTTTAGACTCTTTTAAAGATGTAGGGTCTGCTAATAATTGCTCTAGTCCTGAAATCATTTTATTACGATTTTGACTCCAAATTTTTTTATAAAAAATTTTCTAAGACAAATTCAGAGATCATCAAACACCCTTATTTTTTGTTTTCTTTTTGTCTTTTCTTTTTTGGTAATCTCTTTAGATAATTCTTCCCCGTCTTTAGTGAGAGTTATAATCATCCTCCTACCAATCCTTTCCTTTTTTATTAAACCCTGTTCTAAAAGGATATTGAGGTATTCTGAAAGGGTAGTCCTAACTGAATCATATCCTCTTCCTGGATAAATATATTTGGCTAAAGATTTGGATGATATTAAGTCTTGGTTATATTTAGTTTTTAATTCGTGTATATTTTTAAGCAATAATTTTTGAGTAAAGGTTAAATTTGCTAAATTTAAGTCAATTATTCTACTTTTATCTGTATCTTCTTCATTTTCATCATAAACTAAATTTTCTGATTGTTTTAATCTTTTTTT
>JACQNI010000072.1 GCA_016203135.1 Candidatus Woesearchaeota archaeon | reverse complement strand
CTCTTAAATATAAAATGAGGTGGAAAAAATATCTGTTCTTTATTCTGTCTGGAATGCTTTTAGCGGGACTTTTTGTTTCCGCAGCCTATGAGCTTAAAGATAAAAAATATGAGATTCAGGAAGCATATAACAAAGGCGAAAATATTAAGGGATGGATAAATATTAGTTTCTCAAATGAGCCAGCAACTTCTGTTTTTAGCGACGAATTAGAGAATTCAATAAAATTAGTTGAGCTATTAAAAACAGACACAAGGCATAATTATGTTTGCAACCCGGGCAATTGCGAGAGTTCTTATTCTGCAACCGCTCCGGAAGATTCAAAACAAATTTCTTTATCGGCAGGACAGGAAAAAATAATTGGTTTTGTTTTTAACGAAAATATTAATTCAATAACAGATTTTAGTTTAAATATAGCAAGTGACTCAATAAAATCAGAAGATAATCAGTTAAAAATAGATTTATTTAATGATGGAACAAAAGATATTGGAAATACAAAACCATATATTCAAACAGAAGAATGGAGCGCCCCGAGAGATTCTGCTTGTTTTGATTTTACAAATCCCGAGATACAATCCGTTTTGATAAAAGGCGGGAGTTCATATTGTCAGAGAATAGCTCTGCCTGAAGCCCCGGGATTTAGTTTAGGAGCCAGGTTAAAAAAAGAAACCGGGAGTTTGACTTTAAGCATGTCTCTTCATGATGTTGATTTAGATGACCCGCTTGTTGCTTCATGTGATATTACTCAAACAATAACAACGCAAGAATCTCCTGTTTATTGCGATGTAGAATATCTTGTTGTAAAACAAAAAGATTATTATGCATGTTTATCTGCTCAAGGCTCTGGAACTTATAAAATGGAGTCGCATACGGGTCAGTGCGGATTTTATGGACTTCCACCTCAAGATGATGAAACTTCAGCCTATAATATTTTTGCGCAGCCAAGATTTTTTGATGCAATTGGAACTCTAGAGATTTCAGACGAGCTCCCGACAGGAGAAGATATCTCTTATTTAATTGAATCATATATTGAAGAAAATTATGATAACTTAAGCTGTAAAGGAAGACAATGCATTGTTCCAATAAAATTAATTTCAAATGCCGCGCAAACTTTAACACTCAGCGGAAAAATTGAATATGAAGGTGAATCAGGATTAACTGAAAAAGATAAAATTTATAATTTAGCAGAAAGTTCTGCAAAAATAACAGCTGCCGCTCAAAAAATTTATTTGGATAAAGGAAATTTTACAGTTCCAAATAATTTAGGAGCTTATACATTTAAATTAAATCTTGACAATTCAAAATTATATGAAAAAGAAGTTGAAGTAAAAAAAGGCGTGGAAATAATCTCGCTAAATACGATAAAAACCGCGGCAGGATTCCCAACTAATTTTAAAGTTAGATTTTCTGCTCCCGAAAATACAACGATTACCGAATATAAATGGGATTTTTACAGCAACGGAACGATAAGAATTACCGATGCAAATCAGGAGATTTACACATATAGTTCAATTGGAAATTATCCTCTTACTTTAACTTTAAAAGATTCAAAAGGGGGCATTTCTTCCAAAGTTTTTAATATTGAAGTTGGTTCTGCCAAAGATATTTTATCTGATTTAATAATTGAAA
This sequence comes from Candidatus Woesearchaeota archaeon, assembly GCA_016203135.1. GTDB lineage: Archaea > Nanobdellota > Nanobdellia > SCGC-AAA011-G17 > JACPNG01 > JACQNI01. The sequence continues at coordinate 1,148 of JACQNI010000072.1, read as the reverse complement.
AGCAGGAAGATTTAGCGAATATTAAAGGAGGAATTTTAGATTATGATTTGTTTTCTGCTGAAGTGATTGAAAAGGTTTTAGATTTAACAAAAATTGAACAAGAGCTGGAATTTTTACAATCAAATTACACTTTAATTAAAGATACCGGAACTGAAACGCAATTTCAGATTTTGCTTTCTAAAATTTTGGATATTGAATTGCCGAGAGATATAACAAAGAGTTTAGATTCTGCTCCTTTTACTTTTTTTCCTAAAAAAGAGAATATAAATTTAAATGCGATTGAAATAATTGCCGGAGGAATTTATGACGCTGACTTGGAAGAAGAATACAAAGATGCTCTTTTGACATGGGATTTAAATAATGTTCAGGCAAAAATTTCCCAAAAAGAATTTTCTGCAATTTATGATTCTGGCGAAGAGCCTTCCCCAAGGGATGACTCTGGTGAGCCTCTTTTAAACGTCTTTAAATTAGAAATAAAAGATTTAGGGGCTCAGGAAAATTTTTTTGTTTTTGCAAAGACAATGGAAGGAATTGGATTTAAACAAAATTTAAGTTATAATGATGACGCGGAATATTATTATAAAGAATTTACCGGCGGAAATATAGAATTTTATACAACCGAAGACATAAACTTTGAAAACCTTCCGGTATTTATTTCTCCTTCTCTTGATGCGCTGTCTGTTATAGATACAGAAACAACTCCGGAAAAAGCAGGTAAAAAATTCAGGTGGAGCTTGTTTGTCCTGATACTTTTTTTAGTAATTATTTTAGGAGCAGTTGTTTATTTTCTTCTCTATAAATGGTATAAAAATAAATATGAAAATTATTTGTTTAAAAATAAAAATGATTTGTATAATATGGTCACTTATATTCATGGAGCCAAACAACAAGGAAAAAAGGATGATGAAATATCTAAAGATTTAAGAAAATCCGGCTGGAGCAATGAGCAGATAAATTATGTTATGAAAAAATATTCTGGAAAAAAGACAGGGATGCCCGGATTTACAGAGAAATCCGCCGCTGATAAAAATAGAATGCGTTAAATATTAATTAAATCATACGGCTCTGTTGAAAATCTTTTTTTTCTGTTTTGAATTCCACCACAAGGAGGGTGGCAAGACAAATTCCCGCTAAAGCCTGCCTAAAGG
>JACQNI010000071.1 GCA_016203135.1 Candidatus Woesearchaeota archaeon | reverse complement strand
TAAAGTGCTATTTTAGGCTATAAATCTTGTCCCAGTAGTGCAGAAGTTCCAAAATTTTATAAAAAAACTCACAGAAAGAATATCTCTTTTTAGCAAAAAATGTAAAAAGATTACCCTTGTCTTTGACAAGGGTAATGATAGTAAAAATAATATAAAAAATGTTAACAAAAAACTTTCATTCTTTGTGGTAGGAAGTTTAAAACCAAGCGAACATAAAGAGTTGTTTGAAATACCTCTTGAAGAATTTAAAGAAGAATATGAAACCAGTGAGGGAAATAAAGTATTCCTTACTTCAAGATTAATGGATATTTATGAAGGAGAGAAGAAAGTTGTAATAACTTATTCAAATGAATTAGCATATAAAAATAAAGTTAGAGTAGACAAGGCCTTGAATAAAGCACTAAACCAATTAAAGAATATTCAAGGAAAACTTAAAGATTCTAAGTGGACAAGGGATGAATTATTGATAAAGGTCAGCAAAATTGCTGACAAACAGTGGATTAAAGGGCTTATTGAATATGAAGTAGAAGATGAAAGAGAACTATCTTTGACATTTAAAGAAAATTATGAAGCATATGATAAAATTAGAAAAAGTTTTGGTAAAAATATTCTATTTACCGATGACTTATCCTTAAAAGCTAAAGATACTTTAAAAGTTTACAGCGAAAAAAACATTATTGAAGAACAATTTAAGACACTTAAAAATCCATATATAATAAGTTTTACACCGATGTGGTGTTGGACAGATAAGATGATTAGAGTTCACGCATTTACATGCGTGATGGCATTATTATTTATACGAATTATGATAAAAAAAATAAAAGATTCTGGGATAGATTTAAGTCAGGAACAAATATTTGAACAATTGAAGAAAATAAAATTAGTATTAACTTACATGACAGATTCTTCAGTTGGCTATAAGCTAACAAGACTTAACGATACGCAAAGAAAATTAGTAGAGATATTCAATTTAAGAGAATTTATGTAAATCAGGTAACTACTGCTCTTCGGTGCATAAATGCACATTTGATCGAGGATAAAAGCAAGTCTTATTTTATAAAAAGATCGTAACTTGTAAACTGGTGTTACATTGGGTGTAAGTATATAGTTCCTCGATAACTAATTCCTTATAACATTTAATAATTCATTATAAGGATATTTTCCTTGATGTTTCCATGTTTGTCTATGAGTTTGAATAATTGCATATTGTTTTGCACCTTCTCTGGTTCTATGCCCTCCAAGCATTTTTCTCCACCCAATAGATGCTCTTATCTTTCTTTCGCAAAGATTATTATCCAAACTTATTCCCTCAATTTCTATTGCAGTCAGCCAATGATTTCTGTATGCTTTTAATCTGTTATCGATAATACTTCTTGCTTCTTTACACCAATATTTATAATTAATTATTTCATTTAACTTTTTTTCAAATTCTTTTTTCTTTTCTATTCTCAACTCTTTAGAAGGATTTTCTTTTAGAAAATTCTTCATTTCATTGTACAAACTTTTTAATTGCTCATATAATTTTACTATATTCTTCTTTGGATTTTTTTCCGCTTCAAATTTTGCTTTTCTCATTAAATGAACCCAGCATTTTTGATACCATTCTGCAAAATTATCATAGACTCTAAAACAATCACTGATAATTACTCCATGATAATCTTTTCCAAAAATCTCAATTAATACTTTTCTTGCTCTTGAGTTTTGTATTGTGATAAATACAAAATTTGTTGTAACAAACAACCATAAATACCATAACTCTCCATTTACAGGCCAAGAAGTCTCGTCGCTGTAAGCATAATTTTCTTTTTTTATTTCATCTTCCATTTTGTTATAAGATGGCTCAAGTTTATCTGAGATTCCTGTTATGCAATCATTTATTGTTTTCGGTGTAAAATTTATCTTTCCTTCGGTAACATTATCAAAAAAATTAGAAATATTTGCATAAGAGCCAGAGAAATTAAATTTCTCTTCTGTAAATAATGTTTGCAAATTATATCCTATCATTCCTCTTTGAGGAATTTCTGGGTGTTTTCCAATGCAAAATTCCCCGCAATCACATTGATAGAATTCTTCTTCAACTTCGATAACAATTGCTTTAATTATTGCATCATAAACATATCTTAATCTTTTATTAATATCGCTTCTTCTTATAATTTTATTGCATCTTGGGCATTTCCCTTGAAGATTTGCTTCAATTTTTATATCAACCTTCTCAGGAATTTCTTTTGTTCCTCCATTTGAACCAATGGGTTTCCCTCGAGGTTTTGGTTGTACTTCAGATTGCTCTTTAGAAGGATATTTGAAAGGCAGTTTTGATGATGGAGTATTTTCATTCAAAAATTGCCTTAATAATGCCTGAGTTTTCTTCAGTTCTTGCACCACTTCAAAATATTTTTGAGTAATTTCATTTATCTTTTGGTCTTTGTAATTTACCTCTTCTTTCAAACGTTGGTTTTCTTCAATCAGATTCATTTTTCACAATCACCAAATATGCCTCTTTTCCTAAAAACTCTTTTGGACAACTTACTTTTGCGCTGTTGCCAAACTTGGTTACCTGTCTTTTTACAAATCCTTCAATATTTTCTATAGAAATCTTATTTTTCGTGTTTATGCTTACTTTCCTCATAGGATATACTTAGTATATCCTATATTTAAATCTATCGTCGATGCTATATGGTTACTTCAACTCGTAAGTATATAGTTCCTCGATAACTAATTCCTTATAACATTTAATAATTCATTATAAGGATATTTTCCTTGATGTTTCCATG
>JACQNI010000077.1 GCA_016203135.1 Candidatus Woesearchaeota archaeon | reverse complement strand
GCGAGAAAAAGTTTGCCTTGCGAGTGTTAGGCGAGTGGGCTTTATGCCCACAAATTTTATGGAGCGAAGCGGAATAAAATTTACATTTGTTTAGCCTATAGTGTTTGAACCGTACTTTTTTTCGTTAAAAAAGTTTGTTTAATCCACAGGGATTAGGCGAAGGCTCAAAGAAGAGAAAGGGGTTCGATACAAGAATTCGTTGTATATGTTAGGTGAACTTTTTTATAGTAGTTTATTGTCAAAAGTAGCGTTTATAGCCAAGCCTTAAATGAAGAAAGATTTATATAATGCCTGCTAAACATTTCTTATTAGAATTGGGGATGGCTATAGAATCTTTGATTAAGCGATATGTAGTATACCTTTTGATAGTTTTAGTATTAGTAGCAACATTATCTTTTGTTATTTTAAAAACTGTAATCCCCCACGATAAAACAAAAAGTGGGTTTTTAGCCACAATCAATGGTGAAGTTGAAACAAATCAAAAGTCGTCAAAGTATCCTTACATCTATGTTTATCACCCTTATCATAACCTCTACCAATTAGGTTCGCAAGGGGATAATCTAGCAATAGGTAATATATCATGGAGCGGTAGCAAAGGTCATTTTTCTGTTACATTTTGGGTTCCAATAGAAATGAATGTAATAATAACATCAGACCCTGATGGATGTAATCACACCTCAGTTTATATTTCAAAAAATGAGAATGTCAAAAATATAAATTACTATTTCGAAAATTACGATTGTCACAGCAGTTTTAGTATTCCAGAAGGAAAAGAAAACATAATTAAGGAAATCAGAAGATACGCAGATGTGATTAGAACAGAATCTGAAAATCCAATATTCAATCAAAGCGAAACAAGTTCTATCAAACAAGATTTACAAACTGCATCAAAAGTATTAGAAAATATTGATGAAGTAACCAATGAAAATGAATCTTTATTGAATATTTACAATTCCTATTGGCTTGTGCACAGAGCCAAATTCAAAGCAAATTTATTTCAACTTGAAAAATGCTTAAAGCAGACACTCCCATACTTCAAAAAAAATGAAACATGTATTATTCTACCATTTGAGCTCAAAAAAAGGTTGATTAGTTATAATAATACCTATAGTTATGAGATTGATTCTTGGATAATGAAAGAGAATGTAGAGTATGTAAGAGAAAAAGAGGACGCTTTGGACAATGTGTATCGTATGTCAGAGGCTTCCAGGCGATTATATCGAGATTACTCCGAATGTCAATGGGATATAGAAAAATTTAAACAATCATATGATAGTCAAGTTGGAGTATGTGAATTAAGAAATACTGCATTGTTTACACTTAAATGGTCGGAAGTTCTTGCACTTATAGCAATAGGACTTATAATTTACCCCATCTTAAGAAAATCTCTTGAAAAATGGTCAAAAAAACAGAAATAATTAAAATCATTTTTTTTGTATTATTTGTGATTTTGGGGTTATATATTATCCTCCATGAAAATCAAATAGGTAATGGACTTCTAATTATTGGCGGAGGGGTTAGTTTATTCATAAGGGAAGTTATTAGTTGGGCAAAGGAACTAAAATCGCTTTTTTCTGATGACAATCAAAAAGTTACTACAAATCAAGAGTTCCCATTCATGAGCCCCCAAGTTGGAAGTGGAACTCAAAAAATTACATACAATTTTGGAGTCAATGCCAAAAAATCAAAAAAAAGAAGATAGAACTCCTATAATTAACAGAAAAGTGTTCTTGGTAATTTAATAATCCAAACCAATGTATTAGCTAACCAGTCAATAATTCCTAAATGTTTTGAGTAACCTACAATAAATAGTGCTACTAAAAATGCAATAAATATTAATGGCAGAATCTTTTTTATCTTTTTCTTATCTGCCTTTTTCTTGATGTACTTAATTCCTTCAAAGATATTTGTGTAAATATAAATTATTACAAAAAACATATAGAGTGTTAAAATAAACACCAAGTATAATAGAGTAAATGATAGGAAAGGATTTACATCACAATTTGGAGTGGCTAAAAAAAGGATAATGGATAGCGTTACTATTAAATAAATCAATGAAATTGAAGCAGTTATATAGGAATTTAAAAGCCAGCCATTTTTTATAGAAGCCTTAGTTAAATACAGGAATATACTTATAACTAATAAAGCTATACCAAGTTTTATTAACATACCTCCAAAATTGTTCCAGTATTCAAATACAAATAATACTATAAAAGAGAGAAATAATAGCAATAGTGCCTTAAATACATTAAATGATTTATTTGGATTTGTTATTTTCTCTGTCATAACATATAAATAAAGCACAAGAAAAATAACTATAAGAATTGTAGTAAATGGCAACAACATTACCATACTGTTTAACTCATTATCTTTTAAAAAATCCAGAAAAAATGCTACAAAAGCGGAGAATAGTGCAATAGAGTTTATTATAGCTTGATTTTTATTGAAAAAATCAGATAAGTGGTCTTGTGGCATTCTTAGCTAAAGTATCAAACTAACATATTTAAACTTTACTTGTGAGAAATCTTATCGTGGTATTGAGAGTATATTCTTTCTTTCTCTAAGTCCCATTTGTATTTGGACCCAGTTCTTCCAATAAAATCCAAAGTTTTCTTTAACAATTTTTTTACTTTTTTTAGTTCTTCTGAATTTTGTGCCAATCTTTCCGCATAATATCTACGATGTACTACATTATTTCTCAGGATATTAAAATCTGTAAGCATTTGTGCGTATTTATCATCTGTTGTCCCCAATTTTAAATTCCATTTGATATATCTGCCCAGTGTCCAATTACCTATTAAATCCTCATGGATATTTCTTTCAAAAAATAGCTTTTCAAATAATAATGTCTCCAAATCAGCTGATGTATAGATTATGGAGGATAGTATATCTCCTGATTTTAGTAAGTCTCTGGCTCTTTTCGTTAGAAATTTTCGGATTGGCATGAAGATACAACCTTCCATTATTAATTTGTAAATTTACTTTCTATTGAACAAATTTTAAATATTTCTCAAAATCAATTGCAGGAACAGTACCAATATCCTGAAGTTTTGAAATCAGTTTAATAAAGAAAAAATTTAAAGCGTCGTCCTTTGAAGATTTTATTAATGAGATACCTTTAGCATAATTTATGATGAACGCTCCTTTATTTAAGGCACAGCCAATGTCTATTCTTTGCGTTTCTTTTAATTCTTTAAGTACAGAAATTAATGGTTTGCCAAATGGATTTTTCCAACTATTTTCAAGTGTTACAATTCCGCCAATGATATGATGTAAAGGTTTGGATTTATATTCTCCACCTGCATATTTAATTGGGATACTAGTTCTTTTTAACGTTCTCACAGATTCAATTTTTTTACCAGCATAATCAATATAATTTTTTGTCATTTTTGGTTTAACCTCAATCACTGCATAAACACTTTCAGCAGTAACATATGTTGCCCCTTCTTTATTAAGCAAATAGGGGGTATATTGACAATCATAAATGATAATGTCCTGTTGTTCACTTATATTTCCTTCATAATCAATAACGAATCCCTTATCTACACTATACCTTTTAGGAAGATAAGTTTTTAACCATTTAACCCATTGAAATTCGCTTGTATCTCCTTTTGCAACAGGATGTGGTATACTTTTAGAAGATACGGATAGGATTGTTCTAAGAGGCTCAGATATAGTTGAGAAAACAGATTTTAAATTGACTTTATTATTAGACATTTTAAAATAATACTTGATTCCAATTTAAGTTTAAGCATTCTTGAGCTTTTTGAGAGATTAGCCTTTTTTCGATTTCTGTTAATGAATCAGATATAATATTTCCGCTATTTGATGGATCTGTAAACCTCCTTCTTGTGAAATCTTCTGAAAGATATTTTAAAACTGAAACAAAATTATTAGGTAGTGAATTGTTTTTATATTGCAATGCTTCGATTGTTACCAATTCTAAGTAAAAAGATGGAAAGTCTAATTTATGAAGTTTAGACCAAATCTTTGTAAGCTTAATTTCATTAATTCTCCCAGATTTTTTAATAATATCCACATGTTTATCAACATTTGTTTGAATGTTTCCTTTTTTCTTTGTGGAATACAACCAGTGATAATCTGTATATCCTTTCTGAATTTTAGCTGGAACAACATCAACATTAAACCCATGCATAGTAATACCTACCGCAACATTTCTTTTTACCGCCGGGTAAGATACTTTTAACGCGTTAAACATGCTCTCGAATACCCATTCAACAGAAGATGGCATTGAATCACTAATAGAAACAAATATATCTATATCGCTTGATAAACTAGTATTCGTGCCTTTTGCAATTGAACCCGATACTGATGTACCAATCAGATACATCCCAGCAAATTGCCTTGTTTTTTGGTCTACCGCAACTTTAATAGATTCTATCTGGTAAGTAGGAATATTCTTTGAATATTTTGTTAAGATTTGATTTACATACTCTTCAGTTTCCATAATAAATAGATAGTTTTATTTTATATATAAACTTTGCCCGCATATGTCCAGTGCTTATTTACAATATTGAAAGAATTTAACTTATAAGTCTACTATAATATATTTTCGAAGAACAGTGGGTGGGGACGGCAGGGTGGAGGGTTGATTTTTAATTTTCAATCGTTAATGGTGCAATTTAGCAAAAATTATCAACTTCTACACATAAAAGAATACTGCCAGCACAAAAGTTTAATGATTTTCAACGTAATGAATATATCTATCGAACCCCTTTCTCTGATGATTAATATCTTTTGAAAAAAAGAGTACGGTATATATCTGGCTAAACAAATGTTTGCCTAACGCATGTTTCACGAACTTTTCCCTTCCTAAAATATTAGTTTCCATATAGCAAATAATCTCCCACTCATTAACCAATAACTTTAAATATAGCTGTTTTATCCTAAAATTATGGGGGTTTGGAATGATTTATATAGGCGTTTTGGCATCCACAAAAGCTACAGACATGCAGGCTGTAAT
>JACQNI010000069.1 GCA_016203135.1 Candidatus Woesearchaeota archaeon | reverse complement strand
ACAAAAAGAAATTGATAAAGAGAATTTTTGGAAGATGAAATTATAAATTTAATGTTAGGAAGAAGATTAAAAAAATAATTAAAAAATGTTGTGTGGGAAAGTTTTAGAGTTTAAGTTAATTAATTAGCTGTTTAGATTAGAAGATAAATAAATCCGAGCATTTTCGCGAGATGATATTTGCGAAGCGAAAAGTAAATGGCCGAGCGAGGGTGCGAGTAGAGTTGCGTGAGTAACGGCTATTTAATAAAAAATAAAAAAACTATTTCCTTCTGGAAGCCCTTACAATAAGCACAATAATTATTGCGATTACAATTGCGCTGATTAAAGCGATTAATATTGCAACTAAACTATCGCTGTCAGAGATATTTAATAGTCCCTGCTTTCCTTCAATTCCAACCTGAACTGGCTGAGTTTTAAGAAGTTTTCCTTCTGAATAAGCTTCTATATTGAAAGTCTGATCTCCTGAAGTTTTTTTATCAACGTCTAAAGTTACCCAAACATCTCCTGATGCTCCAGCAGCAAGTGTTAAAGTATTATTTACTTTAGCGTTTGAAGCCCAGTCAGAATATCCTGAAACTGCAAAAGTGTAAGATGTTTCTTCATTTCCAGTATTTGTAATTGTTGATTTAACAACTAAACTTTCTCCAGCTTGTCCGCCAGATTCTAAACTAGCAGAGATAGTTAATTGAGGAGGAACACAATTCCCGCTTACAGTTAAAGGGAGATTAAAAGTTTCTTTTGAAATTTCATCATATTCGGAATTATCTGCATCCCAATCATAATGTGTTCTTATATCTAAATTATAAATTTTTTCTTCAACACCAGCAGGAACATTAAAGGTAAATGTATTTTGTATCATTTCTCCCTGGTCTAAATCTCCGACAATTGTTTTGTTTTCGCTTACTCCAAGTTCAGCATTGAAAAGAGTAATCATTATCTGATCTTCAAAGTCTTTGTCGCCTATATTCCAAATATCAGCTGAAAAAGTAACTTTTTGTTCGCACTGAGCTGCTGCAGGCAAGGGTAAAGTTTCTTTATCAACAACAACTGCTTCATCATCACCAGGCAAGTTAATTGAAATATCTGCTTCGTATTTTGATGTTCCAAAACTTGTCAAATCACTTGATTGAGAAATACAATCTGTAGCTTCTTTTCCAGATGGGAACGCTTTTAATTTAACTTTATAATTTCCGTCAGCGCTAAATTCTGCAGGGTTTATTCTGAATATAAAAGTATGTTTAGCGTCGTCGCCTTCATCAACATCTCCGAATTCAAATTCTTCCGCGTCTTCACTTATCCAGATCATATCTCCTGCAACATTTTGTCCAGCACTGTTAAATATTCCTAATTTAAATGTAAGGTCATTTATATCATATAATCCATTTGTAGAAACTCTGTTATTATCAAAATCAACTTCAATTTCAATTTTATCTAAAGGCAGCCATTCGTCGTCCTCTCCATTTCCTTTATTTGTAATATCAACTGCTAAAGCTAAATTAGTATCGCTTGAACCAGCTGTACAAAAGCTTTCATATACTATTACTGTTCTTGTTTTTGCAACTGCAATATTCCCGTTTGAATCTTGCGCGCTGTAAATTACAGTGTATGTTCCCGCAACAAGAGTATTAACAGTAGATACAGAAGTAACAGTTATAGCTGAATCAAAATTATCAGTTGCAGTTGCGCCAGCATCAGTGTATGTTCCTGCAAGAGCAACATATTCAAGAGAATTTCCAGTTATAGTAATTACTGGTTTAGTTGTGTCTACTATCTTTATCTGAATTCCTAAATTAACAGGAGTTAATGGTGTTCCTGTTGGTTCCTCTCCGCTTAAAGTTAAAGTTCCTAAATAATTTCCAAGAGTTTGAGAAGCTGGAACAGTGAATGTTAAAGACATCTGAGTGCTTGTAGTACTATCTGTTAAAGAGGTAATAACTCCAATAATAGTAGATGCAGAATTAAAATTGTTTGAACCACTTGTTAAAGTTACAGGCACGGTAGTAAAAAGAAGATTATCTAGATTATCAGTATCGGCTCCTGAATCAACGTCTTGCACCTGGAATGAAACTGTAACTACTTGAGCGCTGGTTGAATATTCAAGAGTAGTTGTATTGCCAGTAACCCCTGTAAATGCAGCAGTTGCACTAAGAAAACCTAAAACAAATACCATTGCAAAAATACTTGCAACCATCAAGAATGCTTCTTTTTGTCTCATTTTGATGTAATTCTTTAATTATGACACTTTATAAAGATTTCCATTATTCAAAAGATATGTTGATTTTAGGTATTTTAGGGTTTTTGAGATTATTGAGGATAAATAAATTTCTTATTGTTCTTTTAATAACCTCAAAGCCTCTGCAGGATTAATAATCTTTATTCCAGAATACTCTTTTAATTTTAACAAATGTTTATCCTGACTTATAATTAAATCCGCATTTCCAGTTATTCAAACTTCAAGAAATTTATTATCATCTGCATCTTCTTTGATAACACTGAGTTTTATTGCGGGCTCAACAATAATTGAATTTTCAATTATTAAATTTCTCAATTTTTCAATCAGGTCATCAGGCATTTGAATTTTGAAATTTTTTAATGTTTTTACTAATTCATCTATGATTTCCATAGAACTGACCAACTGAAAATTTTTATTCTTCCATTTATTTATAATCTGAGAACAAAAATTTCCTTCCCAGAATATTCCAGAGATAAAAACATTTGTATCAATTAGGCTCTGTTGAAAATCTCTTTTTTATTTCTGTTTTGAATTCAAATTCCCGCTAAAGCTTGCCTAAAGGCAAGCACCCACCCTTAATTATTTAATAGTCGAGCCAGAGGAAGTTACGACTTCAAAACATTTTCAACAGAGCCTATCAATCATTATCCTCATTTTTTCCGAATCTGTTTAACTGCTTCTTCTATATCAGACTCTTTTATTCCTTTCTTTTTAGCAAAATCTCTTGTTTTTTTGAGCAGTTTATCAATTCCGCTGAAAGAAGGCATTCCCAATTTTTTTAATATAATTGTATTATCCTCCCCAATAACAACAAACTTTTCTCCCTCGCGTATTTTTAGCTTGTCTCTCAAACTTTGAGGAATAACTACCTGCCCTCTTGAACTTACGCTTGTTATTTCAATATTTTCCATTTTAATTTCCGGATAAGTTTATACGATTAGTAAGATTATCTTATTTATAAACTTTTCGTTTTATATTTTCTTTTTAAAAAAAATGCAAATTTGAAATAACGCAAAATTCAAATCATCCCTTATATTTCTTAAGAATATCTATTTCTTTTTGAGCTTCTTTTATTCTGCCTGTTGCATCGCTAATAAGTTCATTTACATTTTTTGAATCAAAAGCTTTAGGTTGGGTTTCGCTTAATTTTGTAACTTTTATTTTGCGGGGAGTTGGTGTCTTGTAACTTTTAAAAATAAAAAATCCAATTGCAAAAAATAAAGCAAGCGCGCCTATTATATATAGTCCTTTAAAAGATGAGCCGCTTTTTTCATCTGTTTTTTCAGTTTTGTCTTTTTTTCCAAAATCTAAAAAAGCGCCAAGAAATCCTGATTTTTCCTCTGTTAAAGTTTCATTGGAGGTTAAATTTGTTTCATCGGTTGTTTGATTAGATTCTGTAATGTTTGTTTCTGTAAGGTTAGTTATATCGGCGCCTTCTACGCTCCCTCCATTTGTTCCGGAAATTGCCGGGGTTTCCTTGATTTCATATCCGCTCGGGATAATCTCTAAATAAATTGGGTCTCCTGCAATATAATTTTCCCTGTATTTTTCAGATGAAATTGTTTTGTCTGCTTTTTTTAAAACAACCATTAAATCAAAAATAAGCTCCTCTCCGGAATAAACAAAAGTTGCATCTCCGTAAGCATTTGAAGTTTGTTTGAAAATTCCATAAGCGCTAAAATCTGCGTCGGGGTCTAAAATAGTTAAATGAATTTCAGTAAATTCCGGAGTTTTAATTTTAATTTCTGTATCTATAGCTAAAACAAACTGCATAGCAAATAAAAATAAAAAAAAGATGACTAAAAATTTCTTTAACATCATAATATTGATAAAACTCTATTTATAAATTTTTTTATCTTGGGATGAAAGGTTGACTTTATCTAAAATTTGAATTTTATTAAAAAGATTTAAACAGAAAAATATTTATATAGAATGAGATTAAAAACAATATTCTCAAATGGTGTTAAAATCTAAAGAAAACATTATCGGAGCGTGGGCTTTTTTAGTCGGTGTTGTGCTTGCAGTTATGGTCGGGGTTTTTACTACCCTAATTAAAATTCCTTATTTAGTTACATATAGCAAGCAAATTTACGGGCTTTTAGTTCTTATCGGAATAGTTGTTGGAAGTTTCATAAAAGTAGAGGGAGAAGAAAATCATACTTTTCTTATTGCCGGAGCCTTATTAGTAATAGTAAGCAAGTTTGGAAGAGAAAGCGTGTCCGGCTCTTTAATTGGCCTTGGACTCGGTGATGTTGTTTCTTCTATTTTTGGGGCTTTATTAATATTATTTATTCCCGCGACGATAATTGTGGCTTTGAAGACGGTGTTTAGCATTGCGAAGGTTTGAAATACCTGCTTTGGAGAAATTAATTTAAATTATCGTGTGAGAAAATATTTTTGAGAAATTAAATTAATATAATTATGGAAATTAGCTGTTTATGGTGATAATAAATCCGGGGGGTGTTAGCGACGAGCTATTTCAATATTAAAAAAATAAATTTAATTATAACAATTCTTATTGCATTTTCTTTTTCTTGATATCCCAAAGCTAATTTGCAAAGTTTCGCCTTCGCTCTCTTCTCTATCAGGATTACTAAAAACTTCAAAATGAAGATGAGATTCTTTGTTTGTCCAGCCAGTATCCCCGATTTCAGCAATAACTTGGCCTTTTTTTATTTTCGCCCCAATTTTTATCTTAGCGCTTTTGTATTTATTATGTTCATAAGCAGTATATTCGCCGTTTTTGTGTTTTATGACTATTCTATTCCCTTGATTAATATATTTTTTCCCTCCTGCTTTTCTGAAATCATTTTTAAGCCAGACACAAATTCCGTCTAAAGAAGAATAGATTAAAGTTCCTTCAGGCGCAAAAAAATCTATAGAATTTTTAAATTTGTCTATATGCGCGGGAGAAGATCGTTTATGCCAGTGGATAATTTTTTTAAAATTAATTGGTAAGCTGTAATTATTTTTGCAACGCATTTTTAAATATTGAGAATTAAATTATTTAATAAACTTTCTAAAAATAAAAATTCTGAATTAGCCTTAACAAGAATCAAACCAACTTAATAATCATCAAACTTGCTTTTAACTGGTTTTGCAGGAGGAAGCTCTTTATGAATCTTGGCAAAAGAAGGCGTTGCAACAATAATATTTT
>JACQNI010000070.1 GCA_016203135.1 Candidatus Woesearchaeota archaeon | reverse complement strand
TTCTCCAATAATTCCTTGTCATAGTATAATAAACTCAAATGTAAAAATTGGTGGATTTGCTACAGGCATAAAAAACAAGATAAAACTTCTAGAAAGTGAAGGAGTAAAAGTAAAAAATAATAGAATAGTTGATTTCGAAAAATTACTCTACAAGTTTAAATAATTCTGTCAGGTTTAATTCAAGACCAGATGCAGGCATTTCTAGATTGAAGTTTACTATTATTTCTGGATTTATTTCTCCAAGAAAAGCAATCTCTTTTCCATTAACAATTATTTTTGCACATCTTCCAGCTATAAAACTTTTGTGATCTGATTCTTCAACACTATATTCAAATCCAAACAAGCCAAGCAATGAATCAAGTATCTGCTTTGCTTCTGTGAAATCAGCTTTATTATGACTTATCATAATACCAAGTTCTGAAAATTCATCAACATTCGTCTCGCTTTTTCCTATGCCATAGCAATTTCCTATCTCAAAAATCTTTTGGGGATATTCATTATGCTTGTTATTTGACAATACCTTTAATAAGCTTGGAATCATCCAATGTCTTAAGGTGTTGAATTCTTCATTTGAATTGCTTATTTCAACAACTTCAGAATCTATTTTCATTTTTTCTAGTTGCTCTTGCTTTCCAATCAAGTTATAGCTATTTGTTTCCATCAATCCAAAGCCAATTAATATTCCAGCTATCTTTTCCTTGAAGTTCTCAAACCTATCTTCATATCCAATTGTATCTATTTTTGGAATCTCTTCCTTAAAGTTTTCATAGCCATATGCTATTGCTATGTCCTTTGCTAGATCTATCTGGTGAATAATATCAGATCTATAGCATGGAATTAATACCTTTTTATTATTATATCCATAACCCATCATCTCAAGGTATTTTTTCATATCTTTTTCTATCAAGCTTAATCCCAAGATTTTATTTACATAATTTAAGTCAATATTCATTGTTTTTTCAGAAAAATTTGGGGTGCTTGTAAACTTATTTCCATATTTAACATCAACTTGGTATATATCACCTTTCATGTCGCTTAATGCAGTTGCAACTATGTTTAAGCATATGCTTAAAACATCAAAGTCAAAACCGCTTACTTCAATAAAAACTTCCTTTGTTTTTTCATCTATCCTTCCTGTTTCTTCTGAGTTTATTATCGGCGGCATGGAAAGTATTCTATTCTCAGAATCAATAAAAACAGGATATCTCCTGTAGTTATCAAGCAAATATTTGTATTTTATCCCAGCAGGATTTTTTAATAATATATCCTTCGCATTCATTGGAAACTTGCTTCCTAATGGCTTGAAAAAAATATCTGAAGGTTTTTTTGCTAAATATGTTATCGGCCACTTTATTTTTTCTAAGGGATAAATTCCTATTGCAGCCTTTTTTCTATTCCTGCCATAAGTTACATGAAGCTTTTCTTGTATCTGAATTATTTCCCTTATTTTTTCATCATCAAGCTTTAAGTTCTTTACAACGCAGCAAACAGTAAAAGGTCTTACTTCTTCAACGCTTTGATCAACTATTAATTTATAACTTGACTTTTTTACATGATATTTTTTCAGGCCTTTTTCTGCTTGAATAAATGTTGCAAAAGCCCTTGCAAATCCTTGTTCACTTAACAAATCTGGCCTGTCAGGAAAAACCTCGACAATTATCTCTTTTTCATTTATTTCATTTACATCAGTGCCAAGCATAGCCATTCTTTCAGCAAGTTTTTCTTGGCTTAATTTTCTTCCAACAATCTTTTCAAAGGTTTTCCTGTTTAAGTTTACAACTGGCATTTTATTTCAACCATATCTTGCTTTTTTTTATTTTCTTTAAGTCATTATTGTATATTTCTCTTAAATCATTGATATCATAATAAGGAGTTATTATTCTTTCTAGACCTAGACCCCAAGCTAAGACTTTTGCATCTTTACCCATTAACGGAATTACAACCTCTGGCCTTAATATTCCTGCCCCACCCAATTCAATCCATTTTTTCCTTATCGGATGAAAAACCTCTACTTCAGTACTTAAACTAGTATATGGAAAAAATCCAGGCCTGAATCTTGCCTTTTCAAATCCCATCTTCTTGAAAAATTCCTTTAAATATCCCAATAAATGCCTGAAATTTACATCCCCAATAACAATCCCTTCTGTCTGGTAAAACTCAAACAAATGAGAATAATCCATTGTCTCGTTTCTATATACTTTTCCAACATTAAAGAATTTCAAAGGTAATTCATTTTGGTTTAAACTTGCTAATGTAATAGCGCTTAACGCTGTTGTATGTGTTCTTAAAACATTTTTTCTAGCTGTTTTCTCATCCCATTGATATTTCCAGCCTTCAGATCCAAAGCCTCCTTTTTCATGCATCTTTTTTACGTTTTCAAGTATTTCTTTTCTTGGTAAATTTGCATATTCTGGATTCTTTATGAAAAAAGTATCCTGTAAGTCTCTTGCAGGATGATCTTGGGGAACAAATAAAGCGTCAAAGTTCCAGAAAGAGCTTTGAACATTTGTTCCAGACATTTCTTTAAAGCCCATGTCAAGCCATATTCTCTTTACATATCTTACTGCTTGGTTTACAAAATGCCTTCTTCCATAATTTATTGATGGAACAAAAGCCTTTACATCATATCTTCTAAATTCCTGCTTCTTCCAAGTTCCCTCTTTTACAATATCCCTGGTTAAATTCTCAATGAACTCTTGTTTTATCTTTTTCTTGCTAAGTTCTTCTCCAATCTTGCTCAATTTAACAAAGAATTTTTTCTTGGTTTCAACAACAACCATTTTTTTTCTTCTTTGCAAGCCTTTTAAAATTTCTAGCTCGTCTTTACTAAACTCGCTCATGTCTTTTGGCAGGCTTTTCATTATTCTTTCTTCATCTGTTATCTTGCTGGCTAGATCTTTGCCATAATCAGTTATGCTTACTTCTTTGTCATTGATATTTATTGCCTCTTTTTTCTTTAATATTCCAATGGAAAAATTTATTTCATCATCATCTAAATGAGTCCTTTCTTTCAACTCTTTGATTGTAAATTCTCTGTATAGTAAAAAACCAAGAAGCTGTTTTTCAGGCAGGCCTTGAATTATGTATTTCTTGCCGTTTTCATCTAGCTGAACTATGTTTTTTTCTT
Source organism: Candidatus Woesearchaeota archaeon (assembly GCA_016203135.1). Taxonomy (GTDB): domain Archaea; phylum Nanobdellota; class Nanobdellia; order SCGC-AAA011-G17; family JACPNG01; genus JACQNI01. The sequence continues at coordinate 12,217 of JACQNI010000070.1, read as the reverse complement.
CTTTAATTAATTTTAAAGTTTTCTTGTTTTCCAGCCATTGCAATGCCCTTAGAACTTCAATTTCACTTAGTCTAGTCTTTTCCACAAGCTCGTTTAAGCCTATATCCTGCTTAAGAAAAGGCAAAACACTTCTTTCAAGTGGATGTAAAGAAGCAGCTATCTTATCAAAATCCATCAATATAGAAAATATAGATTATATAAAAATATTGCTATTAATTAAGAAATCGTAAAATTGGGCTTTTTTTCTTATTTTGCTTCAATAATTTCTGATGGTTTTAATTGATTATTATAACTTTCTTTTCTTCTTTCTTCTTCTTTTAAGTTGCTTAATCTCTGAGAACCTATAATCCAAGAAGCACCAGAGACAATTATGCCACCAAGAGATAATACTACCATATTAAACATTTTCTTATTATTTTGATCATAAAGATTATCCCAATCAGCTTTTATTTTTTTATATTCTGGATTATCTGTTAATTTTTCATATTGGATGGCTTTTTCTCTATATTGTTCAAGTACTTTTCCATCAAGAGCATCTTTTATTGATATTGATCTTCTAAAATCTCGATCTAATTTTTCAGCTAAACTTATTTGTACAGGAGTTTCTGGAAATTTTATATAGTCATATACAGGATAACTAATAGCACCACAAGAAATACCAAGGAAACCAACAAGCCCCCATTTTGCCATGTATTCAGCAGCTTTCTTGCTTATTTTCATATCAATTAACCTTGCTTAATTTTTCCCAGTTTGAGTTAAATAAGTTTTCCATGGCACTAGCAAAGAAAGGCGTGCTTGCCCATATTGCAATGTCATAGTCTTCGTGCACATCCTTGTCATCGCTTATCATGAAAACAATATCCTTGCCATCTACTAGGATAAATCTACTAGATAAGTTTTTCGGTATGTTTCTTACTTTAAGATCCCCATTGAATTGTTTTAGAACCTTCTTAACGTCTTCATCAACATTAACAACTATTTTTATGTCTATGTTCTTGCTATTAAGTTTCTTAAATAAGTCTCCAAAATGATTTACTTTGTCTATAAACTCTGAGTTGCTTGTAGAAATGATTATTGACTTTTTAGCATTTCTTAATATTGAATCTAAATGATTGTAAATATTTCTTCTTCCTTTTATTACCCCAGATAAGCTTGTAGGATCAACATGTTCTATTCCATGCTTGTATAAAAGCTCTAGTTCTTTAAACGTTTCTCCTGTCTTTACCTTTTCAAGACTGTCTATTTTTTCATCGGTTTCAGTCTTTAAGCCCTTTTTAACCCTTAACATTACTTCTTTTGGGTCTACAGCAAGGTATTTTATCGGCTTTCCAAGCTTCATGACAATGAATCCTTTCTTCTCTAGGCTTTCTAGAACATCATAGCTTCTGCTTCTTGGAACATTAGAAATCTCGCTTAACTCGCCAGCGCTAGCCAAGCCCTTGCTTAGCAATGCTGTCCATATCTTGCCTTCATAAATATTTAAATCAAAGGCATTTCTCAGTTTCTTTAAAAAATCTTCCTTAATTATCATTCTAATGTAGTGAATCACTTATTTATAAACCTTTCTATGTTTAATAACTTTATAGTGGTAAAACCCTAGAAACCCTTATAAATATATCTTTCAACCTGTTTCTTTGCTAATTCCCTTTTTCTTTGATGTTCCTTCAAGAACTTATTCAATTTTTCTATCAAAATCTGTTTCAGCTCAGATGTCAACAAGCTTCCATTTTTGTAATTATTATATATTTTCTCAAGTTTTTTATCATCTTCTTCTAAAAAGGTAAGCCATTGATAGGAAACATCTATTTCTGGATTTCCACCCTTTTTCCTATGCTCTTTTATTGTTTCCCTACCCCCAGAAAAGGCATATTTTTTGATTTTAAATTCTACATTTTCTTTACTATCAATTGTATATATTGCTGTCTGTTCGTCAGAAGCAGACATTTTTCCTTGCTTTTCCAATCCTTGTAGTCCAGGCAAGAATCTACAGTGCATTATAGCTGGCTTGTAATATCCTAATTTGCTGATAACACTTCTTGTGTATCTGAAATGAACATCCTGATCAAACCCTAAAGGAATCAAACAAGGAATTTTTTTCCCAGCTAAAACACTTGGCAAAAAAGCAGGAACTGCCTGCATTGCGGTGTAAAATATCTGTCCAATATTTGTCTCGTTTGTAAATCCAAAAGCAGCCTTTGCACTAGAAAATGTCAATTTCTTAGCCACCTTAACAGCCTCTTTGTACATTAAGTTTGCATGCCTTGTGTCTATCAAAAAATGTGTTTTTCTTCGATCAAATCCCAAAGCGATTACGTCTAAGGCATTTTCATATGTCCATTTTTCTGTATCCTTCATAGTCAAGTTTTCCTTGAACAAGAATTTTTCTTCATCTGGCAATTGAAACCACAATTCAACATTAAACTTTTCTTGTAGCCATTTTGTAAAAATCCAAGGAACTAAATGTCCTATATGGACTGGTCCAGATGGGGCTCTTCCTGTATATAAAAAAAACTTATTCCCTTTTTCATACTCATCTAATAACCAGTTTAAATCCCTATGAGAGAAAAAAATATTCCTCCTCAGCATATAATGAATATCTTTTGTATGCTTCTTTATTCTATTTAGAATCTTATCATCAATTTTTTCAGTGCCAAATTCTTTTATTAACTTATCATAATCAATATTGCCTTTAACTTCCCAGGGCGTAACTATGATGTCTTTTTTCATATGTCTTTTTAGAAACTTTAGCTATAAAAATCTTGTTAATCTTGTCTAATTCTAGTGCTCCCCTAAAATAAGACCTATTTTTGCTACAAACTTTATTGCGTTATCGAAAATTTCCTGTAATCTTCTTTCAGTGTATGTTTTAATTGCTGAGTATCTAGCAATATGGCTTTCTTTTTTAGCATCTTCGAAATAATGAACATACTCATCTTCAAATATTTTATGTGATTGGTTCAGTATTTCTAGGTCATTCCTCTCCAATTTATCTGGCACGAGCAGATGACCTAATGCAATCTGAGCAGCATCATGATCATAAACTTCATAGCCTTTTGATAAGATGGCAGCTTTTGTAGCGTAAAGCATCGAATAATAGGATATTATAATCGCCCAATAATTCCAATGAAGTTTCAGTGGCTGATCTTTTGCTGGTTTGATATCTTTAATATGCTTGGCAATAAGCAAACTATTCTCTGCCTTTTCCAGAAACAATTTTATCTTAAAACTATCTTTTGATTTCTTGATTCTATTCTCAGCAAAAGCATTTTTAAACAAATTCGCATATACTTTTTGGTCAAATTCCATTCAAAACCAACCCCCAGAATTCCTCTTGATTATTAAGTATGATGTGGTTTTTTAGTACTTGCTTCCCAACATTTTCTTCTTTATCCTTAAGCATTTTTTTAAATTCTTTCTTTGTAACAAATATTGGATTAATTTTTTTCTTAAAGAGCAATTCATATTTAGAAAAAGACAGCGTTTTTTTACCGTTTTTATTAATAATTAATAGGTCTATATCGCTCTTCTCTGTTTCTTTGCCCTTAGCATAACTACCAAAAAGAACAACGATCTCATTTGTATTTAGCTCACTGCTAATTTTCTTGAGAACTGGTTTTTTTTCTAGAAATTCTTTTTGCTCTTCATAAGAAGAAACAGTAAGATGAGCCTTTAGGATAGGATTATTGGTCTTTAAATATACTGTTTTAGATTTCCCTACAACTTCAACTCCCAAGACATCATTCATTTGTTGAACGGTTCTATAAAAACTAGCATATGGAATATCTATTAGCTTACTTAACTCATGCATTGTAAAACGCTTTGTTGGATTTTTGCCAAGATAATTAATGATCAGTAGTTTATTATCCATTTTTGAATAATATTATCCATAAGTGATATATAAATCTTTTGATTTTGATCATCATGATAAAATTTACAAATAAAAATTTACGCTAATCTAGATTTAGCAACCTCTCTTGCTGCAAAAGCCAGTATAAAGAAAGCAGCAACAAATCCTATAAGATATAATAGGGCTGCAGATATTGCTGCAAAGTCAGCCCCAAACAATACTATTTTCTTGAAAGCCCCTTCAGCTAAAACAAATGGATTAAAATCAACTAATGTTCTAAAAGCCCCAGGCAAAGTCTCTATTGGCAGTATTGTATTTGAGAAAAACAGCATCAGGCTTGCTGCAGCAACAGCCCCCAAAGTTGATGTTTCTTCATTCTTGAATATATATCCAATAAACATTCCCAATAATATAAAAGCGCATGATGCAACAACCAAAACAAGCAACGAACTTCCAAATATTGCCATCACATCTTCTTTAAAGAAAAACATAGAAAATCCAAGCAGTATGAGTATCTGAACAAATACAAGTATTAAATTTGTTAAAAACAACCCAATCATGAACAATAATTCTGAAGTTGGAGTTATAAAGTTTCTAAAGTAAGCGCTTGTATTTTTTTCCCTTATGACTAAAGTTGCCGCCCCTAAAACAGAAACAAACATTATCACTAATACAACCAAAGTTGGAAATAAAAAGCTTAAATGTGTTTGTTCGCCAGTAACAGTGTTAACATTTGTTTTTATAGGGCTTACAATGGTTTCAGCATCAGTAATGGTTATAGCTCCAATGCTTGTTTTTATCTGATCAAAACTTTCCTTTATCTGGTTTATCCCTGATATGCTCTCTTGTATGCTTGTCTTTACATTTCCTATGCTGCTAACGCTATTATCCCTTAATAATTTAGCCTCTCCCAAAACAAGCTGAGCATCACTCACGCTTATCTTAAGATTTGTAAGCATCTCTTCTAGATCTCTAAAGACAGATCCACTGACATTTGCTTTTGCTTTAACATCATCAAGCTCATCATCTATCTGAGTAAAGTTCAATCCAGATTCATTGAATGCAAAATTAAAAGTATTCAAGCTGCTATAAATGTTGTCTAAAGAATTAGCGTTTTCTTTGTTCTTTAAATTTACATCGTCTAACACAGGCCCCTTTGTATCTATCTCTGTTTTTGTCTTGTCTATTGTTTCTACTAATGTGTTTGTCAATCCTAAGCTTAATTCGCTTGACCTTGCTGCTACTTTGTTCCTTACAGCGCTTGAAACAAGATAAGCAAGATTTAACCTGGATTCATCAACATAGAAATTTATGGTATTTTCTTTTGCATTCTCTACATTCATATCTGGAGGGAATATTGCACAAACATGAAACTCTCCAAGCCTTACCCCTTGAATGCATTTCTCTTCTGATTCAGATTGTATGACAACATACTGGCTGTCTCCCAAATCTGTTTTTACTTGGTTTGTTAAATCAGAATAAGAACTTGAAAATATTCCAACCTTGAGATTGTAAAATGAATTTGTATTAAAAGCCAAGCCAGCCAGCAATATTATTACCAAAGGTCCAAGTAGTACTATCAAGGCAGATGTCTTAGATCTTATTAAAAGCTTGAAATCCTTTTTTATCATCCATGCTAATTTCATTAAAGGATTTGAATATTTTACTTTCTTTCCCCTTTCATATACAGCAGACTGTTTTACTAATGGCTTTTGCTCTGATTTTTTTTCAATATTAGCAGGGCTTGGAGCAGCTATATCCCTATATTGGTTTTTTGCCTTGTCTAAGCCCTTTTTTATCGCCCCAAATCCCTTGTTAAGGATATTCTCATTATCCTTTTTCTCACCCTTTTTTCCACCAGTCAACTCGCTATAATCAAAAAATTTAGCCATTATTCTTGGCCCCTTTTTCTTGTCAATGATTCAAATACCTCTTCAAGACTAGGCTTGTTTACATCTATATCAACAAGCCTTTCTTTTGTGCTATCCAAAGTCCTTAGGAGCTGCTTCAATAATTTTTGAGCTTGATTTGTATATATTACAACCTTATGGCTTTTTTTAATGACATGCTTTACATGACTCTTGTTTAATCTCCTTATTATCTTGTCATAATTTCCAGGGCTTGTTTCAAGATGTATCTCTTCATATTTTGAATATGCATCTTTTAATTGATCAGGAGTTCCAGTTTCAAGAATCTCTCCGTTATGCAATATTGTTATCTTGTTGCATACAGATTCCATCTCGCTTAGCAAATGAGAAGTAATTATTATTGTAGTTCCTTGGTCATTTATTCTTCTTATCAATCCAAGTATTTCCTTTCTTAGCACAGGATCTAGATCTTCAGTTGGCTCGTCAAGTATCAAAACATCAGGATCATGAATCAATGCACATGCAATGTCAAGTCTTCTCTGCATTCCTGTGCTTAAATGCCCTGCCAATGTATCCCTTGCCTTATCCAATTCCATAAGTTCAATCAAAGTATCTGACCTTTTCTTTATTTCATCAGGATGTATGTCATATAATCTTCCAAAATACTCTAGATTTTCCATAACACTTAACTTTGAGTAAAAGCTTCCTCCTTGGGTTGCAAATCCAAAAATCCCCTTTATGTTTCTCCTATCAGATGATATATCCTTGCTTTGAAACAAAACAGCCCCGCTATCATGCTTTAGAAAACCAATTAAGATATTCAATATTGTTGTCTTTCCGCTTCCAGAAACACCAATTATGCCAAAGATATCCTTATTGTCTATGTCAAAGCTTACATTCTTTAAAACATTGTTTTTGCCAAAAGTCTTTATCAGCTTGTCTACCTTGATATATGGGGGCATATATACTAAACCTCATTAAATCATTATTAAACATTTGTTTTAATTTTTAAGAAGTAAAAAAGTTATATATAATCCTATTTTCCCTTTTTTTATAAATTAAAAAAAGGGAGTGATAAAATTTGGCTGAAAGTACAGTATGGATCGTAGCAATATTCTCAGTTATATTTGCTTTGTTTGGAGGTCATATATTATTGACAAAGGTATTACCGCCTTTGAAGAAAATCCTTAGTTCTGTATTAAAGGATGAAAATTCTGTAGGTTCATTGGTGTCTATTCTTATAGTTCTTGTTGCTGTAATAGTTCTTGGAAAAGTATTGGAGTTATTAGCAGTTCCAGGAAATGCAACAGTAAACATGCTGTTGGTTATTCAACCAGGATTGGATGTCATTAATGATTTTGGGATGTATATTGGCTATTTGATCCTGGGATTGGTCATAGTAATTGGCCTTAAAAACTGGAAATAGAATTAATATCTTTTTAGATTCTTTATTTTCTTATTTTTTTGCTTTTTTTCAAGATATTTAAGCTTTAGATTTAATTCAAATATTTCTCTTGAGAGATTAGCAATTGCAATCCATAATTGTGCATTTGCTTTATTATCTGCCTTGTTAAATGCTTCTTCTTGATCGTATGTCTTTCTTATCTGCAAGTCTAAATGCTCCTTTACAACATTATCAATCTTATCTTTCCAGTTCATCAAATACTTATTGCCTAAATTATTTTAAACCTTTCGTTATTTTCAAGTGGCTATATTAGAAAAGTTTAAAAATATCTGTTTATATTTAAAAAAAATGTTCAAAAGACTAGAAAACTTGATTCAAGGCAGGCTAGTTGTGAAAAAATCAAAGCCAATTATACTTAAACTGACAGAAGATCTTGAAACACTAGATTCTTCAATAAAAGTAAGCTGGGTCTATCGTGATTGTAATGAAAATGAGATTATAGAGGAGGACATAATAGTAATGCAAGGATTAATTAGAAGACTAAAAAATAATTTTTATCAAAGAGAAAACTATCGTGCCTCAACAAAATATTCCATATATTGCAATGGAACAGAAGAAAAACATCATATAAAAATTGAAGAAAAAGATACATATAAAAAACAAAACCAAGAATTAAAGGTCCGTCCAGCATACAGAATTGCAACAGCAGATTTTCTAATTAAGAAACCTTTAAATAAATAAGTTTTCTGCAAACTCCATGAATGTTGAAAAAGGAAATTTCATAGAGATTGATTTCATTGCCAAGATAAAGGATGAAAACAAGATTTTTGATCTTACAAATGAGGAAGTTGCAAAGAAAGAAAAAATTTACAACAAGAATTTTTCTTACAAGCCTTTAATAATTTGTTTGGGAGAAAATCACTTGCTCAAAGGTCTTGACAAAGCATTAATTGGAAAAGAAGTTGGCAATGAGTATACAATAGATGTTTCGCCAGAAGATGGATATGGAAAAAAACATGCCCAATTGATTCAATTAGTTTCAACAAATGTCTTTACAAGGCAAAACATAAAGCCATTTCCAGGATTGCAAGTTCAAATAGACAACATGTTTGGCTTGATAAAAACAGTAAGCGGTGGCAGAACTTTAGTTGACTTTAATCATCCATTGGCTGGAAAAACCTTGGAGTATAAAGTAAAAATTCTCAGAGTAATTCAAGATGATAATGAAAAAATAAAATCCTTGTTAAATCTAATGCTAAAAAAAGAAATAGATTTTAAATTTGAATCTGATAACCTAACAATAAATGAAAAAATTCCTAAAGAAGCCCATGAGTTTATTGAAAAAGAGATAAAAAGACTCATAACTTCTGTTAAAAAGGTAAACTTTTCTTAATTATGTTTCTAAAGTGGTTACAAAGATAAGTTTAAATACAAGTTTAGTATCCAATTTTTAAAAAGGAGCAAAAAAGATGTATCAAGGTAATTTTACCCATAAGCAAAAAAGCGCCATAGATGAAGAGCTTGAGCAAATTCTTGCCAAACAAACAGCCAAAATAAAGGTTGTTGGAATAGGCGGTGGTGGAAATAATACCATCAACAGGATGTCTGAAGTAGGCATAACAGGAACTGAAATGATAGCAGTAAATACAGATGCTCAAGACCTGCTTTATACTAATGCAGGCCAAAAAATTCTTATTGGAAAGCAGCTAACCCTAGGTTTAGGTGCTGGCTCTATGCCTAAAGTTGGAGAAGATGCAGCCAAAGAGTCAGAGCATGAAATAAAAGAAAAACTCCAAGGAGCTGACATGATATTTATTACTTGCGGCTTAGGAGGAGGAACAGGAACAGGAGCAGCCCCAGTAATAGCTGAAGTTGCTAAAAAGCAAGGTGCTTTGACAGTTGCAATAGTTACTCTTCCTTTTGAGATGGAAGGCCAAAGAAGATATGAAAATGCAATGGTAGGCCTTGAAAAGCTTGAAAATTTAGTAGATACCTTAATAGTTATTCCTAATGATAAGTTATTAGAATTAGCCCCAGATTTGCCTTTGCAAACAGCCTTTAAAGTTGCAGATGAGATCTTGACTAATGCTGTAAAAGGAGTTTCAGAGCTTGTAACTAAAGCAGGCTTAGTAAATCTTGATTTTGCAGACATAAAAACAGTCATGGGTAAAGGCGGAGTTGCAATGATCGGAGTCGGAGAGTCTGATTCAGCTAACAGAGCAGTAGAAGCTGTAGAAAAAGCAATAGGAAATCCATTGCTTGATGTTGATATTACAGGAGCAAATGGTGCTTTGATAAATGTTGCTGGTGGCAGAGACATGACTCTAGAAGAAGCAAGAAAGGTTGTAGAAACAATCTCAGAAAAGCTTGATCCAGAAGCAAAAATAATCTGGGGAGCCCAGATATCTGAAGACTTGGATAAGACAATAAGAACTTTGTTGATAATTACCGGAGTTAAATCTCCCCAAATATTTGGCCTTGATAGAAACAAGAAGAAGAATTATCAAAAAGACATAGAAAAGCATCTTGGCATTGAATTCTTGGATTGAAATTTATTTAATGTTTGTATCCAAAAACTTTGTCATAGTCTTTATGGTCAAAAATATCCATTACAAAATTGATTACTTCTAGTTTGTTTCCTGTAATTGTGTATATTAATCTCCAACGATTAGCCAATTCAATCCGCCAAATATTTTCTGCAGCATATTTATTTGCATATATTTTAGGATGCTGTCTTCTTGGAACTTGATCGCCTGCAAAAGGATTATTTTTAAGTAAATCAATAACTCTCTCAATTGATCTTAAAAGAGTTTGATGAAAAGAACCTTCAATTCCCTTCATCTTTTCCTCGCCTACTATTCTATTTAATTCTCGGAAAACCTCGTCTGCCTCATCAGAGAGAATAACTTTTATTTCCTTGTTTTCAAACATTATAGTTCTCTTCCATTCTCAATAGCTTTTTTTAGCTTTGGGCTTGGGTTGTAAATCCAGAGTATTCCTTTATGACTGTCTATTATCAAACCCCTATTCTCCATATATTCAAGAATAAGATTAAGTGTTTGGTGCATTACCTTATTGGGCAATTTTCTTTTTAATTCTTCACGGTTAAGCATAAGGTCTGCGTTTTTTAGCACTTTCTCTACCATTAACATAGTTTTCAAGCTTGGATAATGAATTATTTGTTCCATCTTATATATATTTATAACATAGTTTATATGAACTTATATATAAATATTTCTATCAAGAAGAATTATCAAAAAGACATAGAAAAGCATCTAGGCATTGAATTTCTAGACTGAGAAAAAATCTAAATTGTGTTGTTATAATTATTTTGCCAATTTGATTAATGTATTGTTACATATTTTATAAAATCATTTACTATTATAACCCTTGCATAGCTTGGCAATTCAGCAACCTTCTGCCAGAAAGGCAGGCCCTCATATGTCAAAAAAATCTCATCTATGTTTCCTTCTTTTTTCCTTGTAGTAATATCAAATCTTTCAACCTCAAGAATTTCCCCAATCCTTTCAGCAGATGTCTTCCTATCAACTTCTGAAAGTCCATAAGCTACAAGCAGGCAATTATTGGCCAATACATTAGATAATCTTGGTTCACCAATAAAATATTCTTCAAAGCTTCTTTTAGAAAAAGGTTTCTTTTGTGCAGATTCAGTCCCTTTATCCATGTCAAAAGAGATATCTCGCCTTTTATATATTTTATCAAAATTCTTCCTCAATAAAAATATTTATAAACCTTCTTTTTAGCATTAACTTATGCTTAAGAATCTTTTTACTAAACTTAAAGACTTTATAGTCCAGTCAAAGAGGGTTTTTTTAATAACTAAAAAGCCTTCCAGGCCAGAGCTTATTGCAATAGTAAAAGTCTCTGGAATAGGCATATTGATCATAGGTCTATTAGGCTTTATAATAACAATAATAGGTCAATTAAGCTTCTAACATGGAATCAAAAATATATGCATTGAGAACAACCGCAAACAGAGAAGATCAAGTTCTTGATTTTGTAACAGCCAATGCCCAAAAAAAGCATCTCGGCATATATTCAGTCATAAGACCACATGGCTTAAGAGGTTATATCTTTATTGAGGCAAAATCAAAGCAAGAAGCAGAAGAATCATTCAAGGGAGTTCCTTATGCCCGAGGTTTACTGCCTAAAGAAGTAAAGTATGAAGAAATAGCCCCTATGCTCGAACAGGTTAAACGCGAAGTCAATATTCAAAGAAACGACATAGTAGAAATTATTGCTGGCCCTTTTAAAAGGGAACAAGCAAAAGTAACAAGAATTGATCATCAAAAAGAAGATGTTGTTGTTGAATTGCTAGAAGCTGCAGTTCCAATACCAATAACAGTAAAGATAGATGCTGTAAAAGTTATAAGGCGTGAATCAGAAGAATCCAAAGAGGATGAAAAATCTTAACCAAGAAAAAATCAACAGGATATTTTCTATTTATCAAGAAATAATAAACAAGCCAGTTATAACTCCGTCTTTAGATGAGATTAAAGATAAATTGGAAAGAAACATTGCTTATGAATATGCAGCAAAAGGATTTCAATGGACTTCTAAATTAAGGTTTTCAAGAAAAGATGAAATCTTAATTGAGTTTGTTTATAATGAACGAGTCCCTAAATTTATGATCGAGTCTTTAAAGCTCATGAAAAAAGACTTTGAAGAAAAAATAAAAGATATTTAAAAATAAATTAAAAAAAGAAAAACTTAAATACTATAAAAGCCTGATTGATAAATATGTCTAACTTAAAAGAAGAGCTTAAAATAAACAATCAAGATAGAATATGGTTTGTTAAATACTGGGCTAAATACATGAGAACCCATTCTGATAAAGACTGGTCTAAAAAGCAGAAACATTTTATTAATTCTTTGATAAAAAGGTGAAACTTTCATGATACGAAAATATGCATACAAAGAGCTTAAAACTAATAAAACAAATAGGAATTTTGGTGAGTTAATTGGTGATTTTTTAGACTCAAGCAATGCTAAAAAAGGCTCAGGATTAAGATCCTGCCTTGGCATTTTAAAAAAAGACAAAGAATGGGAAAAAATTGAAAAAACAAATAAAAAAGG
>JACQNI010000074.1 GCA_016203135.1 Candidatus Woesearchaeota archaeon | reverse complement strand
CAATGGAATGGCGTATAGGTATGCAGAATGGAAAAATGATCCATCTAAAATAGAATTACCACATCCAATATTAAAAGAATATCTTAAAAATACACACGGTATTTTAGTTTATCAAGAAACTTTAATATATATTTTATCAAAAAAGTTATTTATTACAAAAACTGCTGCTACATAATCTCCTTTCATTTTTTTATTTATAATTATTTGAAATTCATCTACTAGCTCTTCGAGATAGATCTTTATTTTATCGAGCAGCTCTTTATCCAAATCTTTTTTATATAGATACAATAATCCTTGAATTTTATTATTAGGAAAAATCTTCTTTAAATATTTTGAAATATAAGACAACAAAGTTAAGTTCTTATTAACTACCCCAATCCTAGCATTAGAGGTTCCATCGCCATATCTCATTCCAAGAAAATACATAAACTCTTCATTGATTTCCAATTTTTCAGGCAGTTCAGTAACAAACTTTTCCATTTTATTTTTACTTCTTTTATAAACTTCATATTCTAAAATTACTTTTCCACCTTTAAAAATTGGCCCACTTATCCAATTAATAATTCCCACTTGGTTTTTAATTCTATCAATCCACTTTGTTTTAATAAACCATTTTTTAATATTAATATATAAGACATCTCCCTCTTTGTCTATAAAATTATTTAAACTGCATTTTGAGTTAAATTGTATTTGTATCTGATTCATCCTAGCCTGTATTCCAGAATCGAAGATCTTTCTTCTATCTTCTACCGCAGAATAGATTCTTAATATATTATATTTTAACGAACTTTTCCTTATTTTTGCTAATTTTAAGGATTTATAGGCTAACTCCAAGTCTAAACTCTTTACTCTACAATTTTTATAATGGTATAATATTGAAGGTGCTCTTTTCAATAAACTAGAAAGCTCAAACCTACCATATTCTTTTAATAGTTTAGAGAACAATTCTTTTTGAAAATTTGGTTTTAATTCTACCATTAATCCGTAATTAGGATTCATAAAAAAAACAAGCAAATTTAGTTTATAATCTCTGCGGGTATGTTGTCGTGAGTGTCGTCTAGGAATATACTTAAGAACATAAATATTTATAAGTGTAACTACTCTATCGGTACGACTTCTGCCTTGCAGCCCTTGCCTTAGAATCATTAGGTTTGTAAGGTTCTTTAAATCTTACATCTGCTATCAAAAGATGTCTATCATAATTCAAAAATTCATCCCTTAGTTTTTTCCCGCCGACTTCAGCTAAAGCCTTTGCAATAGCCAGTCTTGAAGCTTCAGCTTGTGACTGCCAGCCCCCGCCCATTACATTGACATCAATATTAACTTTCTTAGCAACCTCTCCAGCAATTGATATTGGCTCCATTATTTTTAATTTTGCTAGTTCTGGCTTGTAATTTTCAAGATTAAAATTATTAATTCTTATTATTCCGTCTCCTTGTTTTAACGTAGCCCTTGCTACTGCCCTTTTTCTCTTTCCTGATGCATGTATTATTTTAACCATCATTGCTTCCAATAAGTTTTGCTAGTCTTCCAAGCTGCATATATTTCATTGTGCTATCTTTTAATTGAGCATTTTCTAAAGTTATCATTTCTTTATCCCTTAAACTTGCAGGAATTCCCTTATAACATTTAACCCTTGTAAAGGCTTCTTTTCCCTTTGGCTGCTTATGAGGAATCATCCCCCTTATAGTTCTTCTCATAATTCTCTCAGGTTCTATAGGGAAATAAGGACCATGATGCGGATCTCCCATTTGTCTTTTTCTTTCATATCTATGAAGAATATCTTCTTTTCTTCCTGTAATTATTGCCTTTTCAGAATTTACCACTTCAACTTTATCTCCTTGCATTGCTTTTTTAGCTGCAAAAGTTGCAAGCCTTCCCAAAACCAAATTTTCAGCATTTATTATCATTTTAACCAAATATTCTCACTTTGTTTCCTTTAGGATTTTCCTTCATTAGCTCTTGAATTGAAATTGCCTTTCCAGTTTTATTTATTTTTTCTTTTGCCTGTTCTGAAAACCTAAAAGCAGCCACCTTTACTTTTTTATCTAGATTTCCATCAGCTAAAACCTTGCCAGGAACCACTATTGTTTCATTGTCTTTTGCAAACATGTTTATCTTAAAAACATTAACTTCTCTTCTTCTCCTTGTTGATCTATCAAGGTCTGAAGCTATTCTTTTCCAGATATTTACATCTTGTTTAGTGCTTAAAGCCTTTAGATCCTGGATTAAGTTCCTTAAATGCTCGTTTGTTGGCCCTGTTCTCTTTACCATAAGATATGCATAAAAATTCGTTTTAAAAAGGTTTTGTTTTTACTTTTTACTATGATACATATTCTACAGTTGTTAAATGCTGCAATTCCTCTTTTATAAGTGAAAAATTACAATCTTGAACAAGTTTAGTTTGTACCAAATTACCATATGGATCAACAGCAAATTGCTTATATTTATCAATCATTCTTTCTGCTTTTATTATAAATCTAATGTAATTTAAATCAGCATTAAACTTTACATCTATAGGTATGCCAGATTTAAAGGGATTAATGTAACTAATAGTATAAGCCTCAGTGCTAAAATTAGAGGTCCTTAAAGATAATTCAATAAAATCATCCGAGTTTTTATTAAGTTTAAATGTATTGTTTATATTTGCCTCTAAATCACTAAAAGCTAAAATTTTCTCTCTATCTAAAATAGATAAAAAATTTTCTGCGAATTTTCTTAAATCTTCTATCTTGACTTTCATAATAGGCCTGTTTTAGACGACTTTTAAAATTTATCGTATTATAAAATATGTGGGAGACAGGGTTTTCGTATAAGTTTTCAAGGAGTTAATATTCCCAGTTCTTATATTCGAACCTGCGTAGGCACTAAGCCACTAGGTTCTTAGCCTAGCCCGTTTGACCACTCCGGCACTCCCACATCAAAATATTTTAAAATATCATTCTTTTTAAATTTATTTCATATAACGTATTACAATAAACTTTTAATATTAGTGTTTAATCATGATTATTGATAAATTTGGCTAAGGTTAAATCTGATAAGGATATAGAAGAACTGATTAGAAAATCCCAAGATTTTTTTATAACGGATTTTAGGTCTCCTAAAGATAAAGACTTTAAAGAGTCATATCGAGAAGATGATGAAATAAAATATAGATTAATTCTTGATAATAAAAGAAGAGATTTTAGATATGGCCTAGTAGATTCAGAGGGCATAGTAACTCTAGATTTAAGATTGCAACCTAGCTGGCATGGTCAAATAGTAACTTATGATTTTAATGAAATTAAAGAATTTACAGAAGGTTATAATAAACTAATAAAGATTTTAGATGAGTCAGATGCTCATTACCAAAGAGATGCAAGATTTGAAGAAGTGATAGTAAGTTCTGCAATGCATTTTATAAATTCTTAAATCCTATTTAACGCTTTTCAGCCATTTTCATATCACACTCAAAGCCTTCTAGTAAGGTTTATATATAATAAAAACACCATAAAATGTAGTGAAAATGTATGAAAATAGAAGGCTATAAGATAAGGCCAAGTAAACATTTTATATTAACTTGGATGCGTAAGTGGGATTACGACATCTATTCATTAAAAAATATGCTAGAAAACTCATATAAAATAGAAAAGTTGGGAAAGAATAAATATGAAGTATATACAAGAGCAAAAGGAAAAAGTAGAAAATTAATATTAATAAAAGATGATGATTTTAAAGAAATTTTTATCATCACAGGAGCTGAAGGAAAATGAAAAAATGTCAAATTTGTAATAAAGGATTATTAGAAAAGGTAGAAGATATAATATTAGAAATAGAGGGTTATGTTTTTGTTGTCGGGGGAGAAAGGTGCAATAAATGTAGTGAAGAATTTCCTTATGAAGATGAAGCCCAGAGAACAATTGCAATAGCAAGAAAGTTAGGCGTCTGGCCAGAGCCATTAAAGCTTTATCGTCATTTATCAAAAAGCGGGGGTGGTTTGATTTTCAGGATACCTAGCGATTTAGAAAAACAACTTAAATTAGATGAAAACATAGGAATAGCAATATCTAAAGTAGGAAACAAGATTGTGATAGAACCAGAAAAATAAAATAGAAAATAAACCGATTTTATTTAACGCTTTTCAGCCCTTTCTCAAACTCATCTAATTTAGAATTAAAAATCTTTAATGCCTCTTCAACCATTTCCTTTGGCTTTAACTGCCCCCAGCTTTCTATTTTAAAAATAAAGTCTTTTTTACTCCCTTCAACTTTTAAATCATTAGGAAATGCTTCAACACAAGCCATGCACAAGTTGCATTTTTCCAGGTCATGAACCTTTAATTTTTTATTTTCTACTCTAAAAACATTAGTCGGGCATATCTTCGCCGCATCAGAACATTTAGTAGAATTTATTATGTCAATGCTGGGATATGCATTATAAAAAGCAAGCCCTGGAGAAAACTTTGCGTGCCATTTTCCCTTGCCTAAAACAGCCTTCGCTTCTAATTCTATCTCTTGGCCTTCAGCAAGTTTTGCTATAATTAATCCAGGATAAGCTGGCTGAACCTTTTTATCTGTTGATATCAAATCAGAAGCATAAACAATTTTTGGACCTTTAACTTTCATTGTCAAAATAACTTCATATTGTGGTCCTATTTTGCCTTCAGGATTCAAGCTATAAGACTTTAAGTCTGTCTTTAATGGTATTAATCCAAGTCTATGTGCTAGTATTTCATCATATAAAGCTGAAGTATTTTGCTTAAATTTTACTTCATCTATGGCTAATGTAGGAACCTCTCCAATAATCAATCTTCTTAATGTATTTACATAAGCAGGATTTGTATCTTTTATCAAGAAAGTAAGCTTTTCTTTGTCTTTGCTGATGAGCTTTAAATCCATAGATGTTTAAAAAAGACATCATTTTTAAAGTTTTTGATTTTATAAGAATTATGAGACTTAACGGTATAGCTAGTAAAATATCTAGAAAAAGTGATCTTGAATCTATTACTGAATCATTTAATCATATACTACAAAACCCAGTATTTCAAACTGACGATAATCTAAGAGAATTTAGAAAATATTTAGAAGATAATTATCAAAATCATATTTCTTTAACCCATAATAGGATTATACCTAGAAATTTTAAAGAAAAAATAGGAATCTATCCATTTGAATTTTTACAAATTTATCGTATTAGTAAAGCAATAGAGATGATGAAAAAAACCAATCTTGGAGTTTCTGAAGTAGCATTTAAAGTTGGCTATAATGATTTAAGAACCTTTGAAAGACATTTTAAGAAATATGTAAAAATCACTCCTTACGATTATAAAAAATTTACATATTCACTTAAGAAAAATTAAACCCTTCTTCCCCTTCTAAAGCTCTTTTTTCTGCAGCCATCTGTTGGTGTTGCAGTAACTTCCTGTATTATTCCTATTCTTAATCCAGCCCTTGACAATGCCCTAACAGCAGCTTGAGCCCCAGGTCCAGGAGTATTTGGCCCTTGATGTCCACCAGGAGCTTTTACCCTTACATGTATAGCACTAACTCCCTTTTCAAGGCATGCCTCAGCAATCCTTTTTGAAGCAGTCATTGCAGCAGTAGGACTGCTTTCTAGTCTATGAGCCTTAACAACCATGCCTCCAGAAGACTTTGCTATTGTCTCTGCCCCGGTAACATCCGTTACATGTATTATCGTATTATTATAACTTGAATAAATATGTGCAATTCCCCATTTTATTTTTTCATTCTTCATTCTTTAGCATCTTCTTTCTTTGTTTTTATATCCTCAACCTGAGCTATTATTTCTTTCTTTTCAATAACCCTTTCAGGATGATCTATGCTAAACAAGCTAGAATTAGGTGAAAAATTAATCTTTGCTTCTTCTTCATGTGAGACATAATAAGAAGGTACATCTGTTTTTCTTTCTCCAATCATAACATGGCCGTGAAGTATGAATTGCCTTGCTTGATTTATTGATCTTGCTAATTTTCTTTTATATAAAATTGTCTGAAGTCTTCTTTCGAGAATATCTTTTGTTCCTAGTGTTAAAACATCATCAAGCTTTGCATTCTTTGAAACTAAATTAAGCTTGGAAAGTTTTTCAAGAAGCTGAATTTCCTCTTTTTTTGATTGTTCATCTTTTCTAGCAATTAAAGATTTTGCATGACTTTTGAACTTTCTTAGTAAAGACTCTGCCTTCCATATCTCTTTTTTGGTTTTTAGCCCATAATCCTTTACAAGAATTTTTTCTTCTTCAATTCTGGCAGATCTCCAAGGGTGTAATGGTTTAGAATATTTTTTTCTTTGTTTTTTTGGATGCCCCATTTTATACTCTTCCCTTCTTTGATCCTTCTTTTTTCCTTACACCAATAGCAGTTCCCTTTCTAAAGTGAGATCTAGTTCTTTGTCCCCTAACAGGTAATCCTACAGCATGCCTCATTCCCCTGTAGCTTTTTATTTCTTTCATTCTTTTAATGTCAAAATCCCTTCTTAATCTTAATTCAGAAGAAACCAAATGCTTGTTATCTCCAGTATCATAATCCTTTCTCCTGTTAAATGCCCATGCTTGAATCCCAAACTTTCCAGGGTCTTTTAAAACCTCTTTTATCCTGCTTAAATCACTATCATTTAACAATCCAATTTTCTTGCCTTTTTCTAGGTTTAAAACATTGCATATTGCATTAGCCATTGTATAGCTTATACCCCTTATTTTTGTTAAAGAATAGTAAGTTCCTTTACTGCCGTCTATATCAGCATCTCCAAGCCTTATCAATTGCTTGATATTTTCCTGTTCAGCCATGCCTTTTTTAAAAAATGAGCATTTAAAAAACTTGCTATAAAGAATTTATATGTAACTAATGGCAATCTGTTCTAGAAGATTCAAAACCTTAGGTTTTCCTTCTTGTTTAGCAGTTCTCATTATCAAATCATGATCAGTCATTGTAAGTCCTAAAAATTCCTCTGCCAAATATTTCGCTCTCATTTCAGGATCGCTTGCTAGAATTCCTGCTTCTAAGTACATTTCATTGAGTTTAGGGCTTTCTCTTTGTCTATACTGATTAATTTCCTCTTGTGTCCAGATTGTCATAATTTTTATTTTTAACTTAAAGATTTAAATATTTATATTCTAAAAACACCATATTTAATTCTAAATTCATCAAAGTTAGTTTTATAAACAAGGTTTTATCAATATTGTCATGAAAAAGTGGTTGATATATCTTGGTATTCTTCTATTTATTTCGAGTTGCACAAATATTCAATTTGAAGATCAAGCAAAACAAAAAAGGCCATTTATTCTTGATATTAAAGAACAAGACTGTTGCATTGGGTGTGGTATTAATGAATGTGAAAAAGTTTCATGTCCCTATGAATGTTGTTCTGGAGATTTATTCCAAGCTCTTGAATGTCCAGTAGGAAAAACTTGTCAAGACAATAAATGCATATTACAAGAAACAGAATCAATTAAATATGGTGATATTTCAACAATAATTTATGTTTTACCAGAAGAAATAAAGTCTGGGGCTTATATAGAAGTAATAGTTCTTCCAGGAAATGAAGGTTATGAAAGAAGATTAAATTTTTACAATGAAAAAGGAAATAAGGTTGGCAATTATAACATAAGGTGTGGCAAGGTAGAATATGAATGTTTTGTAAAAGTAAGGCAGGATTATAAGACTTCTGACTTTTGGAAGCCTGGAAGATATTATGTTGAGGTTATTGATCTGGAAACAGAAAAGCCGGCAAAGGCTTATTTTAATGTTGTTGAATAGTTTAATAAAATTTATATACTTGCACAATTAAACTTAAAGAATGAATTTAATAAAAACTGGTGTTCCTGGTTTAGATGAACTATTAAAGGGTGGCTTAAAAAAGAATACTTCTGTCTTAATTGAAGGAGATCCAGGCACAGGAAAAACTATTTTTGCGTTGCAATTTATTCTTGAAGGGGCTAAAAATAATGAACCAGGATTGTATATTTCCAATGAAGAAGATATAAACACAATAAAAGAATACGCAAAAGAGATAGATTTAAATTTCGATATATATGAAAAGAAAAAATTAGTAACATTTATACAACAGCCTCTAAAAAGTAGAAAAATTATGTCTATAGCTGCTCCTTTATTTTTAATAAAACAAAATAATATAAAAAGAGTCGTATTGGATTCTTTAACTTTGTTCAAATATATACATACAGCTGGAGAAATGGACTATAGAAAAGAAGTGTTGTTTTTTCTAGAAAACATGCGTAGTCAAGGCGTTACCCTTTTGGCAACTGCTGAAGCAAAACGTCCAGATATAGATAATATTAGTTATAATCATGAAGATTTCTTATTTGAAGGATTAATAAGGATCTGTAAAATAAGAAAAGGAAATACATATGAAAGGTGTATATTTATCAGCAAGATGAGGGGGCAAGAACATAGTCTAGACATTTATCCAATAACAATCGGAAAAGGTGGTATAAAGGTTTATCCTAATGAAATACCATTCTCATTGTTAGAGCAGGATGTAGTTAAGCAACAAAAAAGAAGAGTTGGTTTTGGTGACAAATAAAATAGATAGAATTTATTCCGGCATTATTGGTCTAGATGCTTTAACTCAAGGAGGATTTAAAAAAAAATCTATCAATTTGGTTGTTGGCGGAGCTGGAAGCGGAAAAACAATATTGGCAATTCAATTTTTAGTTGAAGGCATAAAAAGAGGCGAGCCTGGGATTTATATAACCTTTGAAGAAAAAAAAGAAAAGTTATATGAAGATATGGCCCTGTTTGGCTGGGATCTAGCTAAATATGAAAAAGAAAATAAATTATTTTTTCTTGAGTATACACCAGAACAAGTAAAAAATGTTTTGGTTGAAGGCGGAGGAGAAATAGAAACAATAATAGAGAATAAAAAAGTAAAGCGTTTGGTAATTGATTCTATAAGTTCATTTGCTTTGTTATATGAGGATGAATTAACAAAAAAAGAAGCATCTCTAGAGTTATTTAAACTGATAGACAAATGGAATTGTACAGCCATTTTAACCTCACAAGCACAAGGAACAGATGACCTAACAACAGCAGAACTTGGATTTGAAGTAGATGGTATTATGCTTCTTTACTACTTAAAATTATTAGGCAAAAGAACCAGGGGATTTGAAATACTAAAGATGAGAGGAACAAAACATCCATTAACGACTTACGTTTTTGACATTACAAAAAAAGGTATGACTATTACAAATAAAATACTAAAAAAATAAAAAAATTAAGCTGCTGTCGTTACTAAGTTTCCTGTTGTAGTTCTTGCTAATCCGCCAGCTTTGCTATATTCTATAGTTATATCTCCCTTTATTTTCTGTCCAGCTGTTAATCCTACACATGCAGCAAGGAAGTCTGCTGTATTATCTGCTGTGATTGCTGTTGATCCTGTCCAGGTACAAGTTACAGAAGGATCTGTAACTACGACCTCTGTTAGTGTAACACTCTCTGTTAGAATATTACGTACTCTTACTGTTATTCCTGATCCTGCAACAGCATTGTAATCATCACAGAACAAGCCAGAGCCAGAAGCTATCAAACATTTCTCTGGTAAAAATCTTTCAGGATTTAAAACACCAAAGTATGCTAAAGCACCTATAGCAATTAAAACAACTAGAATAGCCCAGCCATAGGTCATTAAAAATTCCATGGCTGCCTGTCCTCTTTTTTCTACCATTAAATCACCTCTTATATTAAAATAATATAGTATTTGCCATTTTACTTGTATATAAAACTTTTTGTTTTCAAACTTAGTATTATTTAATTGTTGCCATATAAATATCCCAATTACTATTTCTATAATCATCCCATACAACCTTGCTATCATAAATAGCTGGCCACCATTGATCTGCAGTATTTGTTGTTATTTGGGTTTCTTGTCCAGTAGAAATGTCATACATATATATATCTCCGTTACCATTTCTAAAATCTCGCCAAACAATTACGTTATCATAAATAACAGGTATATCTTGGTTTGATGGGTTTGTTGTTATTTGGGTTTCTTTATTATTCAATAAATCATACATATAGATATCATAATTACTATTTCTATCATCGTAATATACTATTTTATTGGCATAAATATCTGGATACAATTGATTTGATGGGTTTGTTGTTATTTGGGTTTCTTGTTTGGTGGATAAGTCATACATATAAATATCTCTATTATTAAGGCCTTGTCTCCTATCATGCCATACTACCTTATCTCCATAAATCCTGGCTCCAGATGCAGTATTTGTTGTTATTTGGGTTTCTTGTTTGGTGGATAAGTCATACATATAAACAGTCTCAGAAGTCCTATACACAATCCTATTGCCATATATATCAGGTTCCCATTGATCTGCAGTATTTGTTGTTATTTTAGTTTCTTGTCCAGTAGAAATGTCATACATGTATATATCTCCGTTACCATTTCTAAAATCTTGCCATACTATCTTATTGCTATGAATGGCAGGTTGTTGTGATGTAGATGATGTTATTTTAGTTTCTTGTCCAGTAGAAATGTCATACATGTAAATCCTGCTGCTATCTTGCCATACAATTATATTGTTATAAATATCAGAATTAGCTTGACTTGCTGTACTTGTTGTTATCTGCACAATTTTAAAGGTTTCATTCAGAGTTTGACTTGCAGCATTTGATACCCAAAATGTTGTTGTTGAACTATCTATAGATGTATATGATTCTGATTGATTTGCATTGGTCCAGTAACCATAGACATGAGCAATATATTTCTTTGATGAATCTAAAGCAGCACCATCATATATTACAGGGCTTGAACTAATTCCACTTTTACTCCATTTAACAGAAGAATTAACCTCTGCTATTTGGATTGTATAAGGCTTAGCTCCTACAGGCCAACCACTTATAGATGTCCAGGTAAAATTTAGTTTTGGTATTGGAGATTGTGATGATATAGGGCTTAAAATAGTTAATGGATTTAAAAAATGCATGCTTCCAATAGCTGAAGATTTATAATTGTTTGAAGCATCAACAGCTGTTACATAATATTTATATTCTCCAACATTATAAAATGATGCTGATTTAAGATCTATGTTTAAGGAAGGTGGATTTATTCTTTGTGCATGCCATGTTTTCCCGGCATAAAAAGAACTACAATCCCCGGTCAATTTCCAGTTTCCTGATAAAACATCTTTATTGCAACCAACTGAAGCTAAATTTGTAAATTCACTAACTAAATTAAAACTATTGTCATTTGGTTTTTTTTCATACAATCTTAAGGATTTTAAAGTTGAGATATCTTTATAATCAAATGAAACCTGTTGTCCAATTTTGCCCCACATACTTGGCTCTGCTCCATAGGAAAAAGCTGGTTTTATATTACTTGGCCACTCTACTGCAGATAGATTAGAGTCCTGGCTTTTGCTTCTTGCAAGATGCTGAGGAACAATTGCCTCTTCTGGGCTTAAATCAGCATATCCGCACTGATGGTCTTTCGTTGCATAATATGTTGAACCATCTCCTGAGATATAAAACACCCTCCAATGATTAGATTTAGGACATACCGGTATCGCTGGGAAATATACTATTTTTTTAACGCCACCATCAATCGTAATCATGACATCTAATATCTTATCCATACTCTGATCAACTGGTAAATCTGATATTATTATTGATAAATGATCAGGCTCAGATCCGATGCCATATTTATCGTAATACCAATCTCTTGAATAATTACTTGCAAAATCATAAGCCCGATTGAAAATGTAAAGAGCACCATTACTCAGACTTAATTGGCTCTGTCTTGAACCATAAGCATAATTTTTTTCCATTCCTTTAACAATATATAGATAAGCATTAGCAATTGGATAATTGTAATTCATAATAGACATATTATAAATTCTATTCGAATGCATCGAGTTTTGACTAGTAAAATTTCCACTTGTTGCATTAACACAAGCAGAAACATATGCATTAACAGCAGACTCAAATCTTATATTTCTACATTCTGTTCCAGTTGGACAACTATGCGGAACCCCTCTTACTTCATTGTTTTGACAAACACCTTCAATAATCTCATAATTTTGTCCAGCAGTACCACATTTATCATATTGCATTTGCGTGCCTTTCTTAGCATAACTTGCAATAAGTAAATTATCCCCGCCATCGTAGTCAACACAAGTTTCATTCATCATTTTACCTTGACACACATAATTTATAATAGTCTGATTCCATTCACAGCCCTCACCCTTAGACTTACAGTCATCTATCAACACAGTAACTGTTTCATTTGAACATTGAGAATTTAGACAAGTGACATTGCCATAATTTCTGTAAAGTTTTCCATCCAAACAATGATTAAATCTCACAAAACCAGATTCCCCGCAATCTAAATTACTAGAACAAGTTGCATTCTCACATTTCCCACTAGTACTGCATTGACTAGGACTTGGACATCCGCAATAATCACATCTATGCAATAAAGATCCTGTATAACAATATTTTGGCTTAAAGGTTGAACATTCCCCATACTTTGTCCCATCAGCACAAGTTGGTATTGTATCGGTTACATTCCCGCCAGAGTCAATGATAGAAGATATAGAACTGTTTGATATTGATCCTGTTACTGAACAGTCAACCTGTCCTACCTGTTCTTTTATGCCTAAATAAAAAACCAGAAGGTCTTTCAGCTCATTCAGAGACAATGGACTATCTTGAGGATTTATAAAGTAGAAGTAAAGAACCTTTCTAAGGACTTTCTTTATGTTTCCTATATCACATATATCTTGTGCATGAGCAACACTGGTAAAGATAACTAAGAATATTATTATCAAGAAAAAGAATAGCTTTTTATTTTTCAGCAACATTTACCAAGAACCTCGCAACAGTCTTCTTTCAAAACAATTCCTAGTTCATTTAATCTTGTATTGCATGTCCCTGCTTCATCAGCTGTCTCACAAGCTAAAACCTGGAATTCAGATAAAGATTTAGTTTCTTTTTCAGGAATTTCTTTTTCTAATGCAGAAAGCTGACATCCATTAGCAAATACAATTAAAAAAATAACCGGAACTACAAAAAGCAATGTTAGCTTTTTCATTTAACCCTCTTTTCTTTTTATTATTTATAAACATAGAGCAGATTAGCTAGCAATTGTTACCAAGCTTCCTGAAGTAGTTCTTGATAATCCACTTACTTTGTTGTAACTTATGGATATATCTCCTTTTACCTTCTGTCCTGCTGTTAATCCTGCACATGTTGCTAGGAAATCTGAAGTACTATCTGGTGTTATTGTCGTTGAACCGCTAAAACTGCATGTTACTGATGGGTCTGTTACCACTACAGATGTGATTGTTACATCTTCTGTCAGTATATTCCTCACTCTGACAGTAACTCCAGATCCACTTACTGCATTGTAATCATCACAGAACAATCCTGACCCAGAAGCTATTATACATTTCTCTGGTAAAAATCTTTCTGGGCTTAAAACTCCAAAATAAGCTAAAGCACCAATAGCAATTAAAACAACTAGAATAGCCCAGCCATAGGTCATTAAAAATTCCATGGCTGCCTGTCCTCTTTTTATCATTAATATTTCACCTCTTTGATATTTTAAATCTAATTTTACTTGTATATAAAACTTTTTAATTTTAGTTTTTGATTTTTATGGATTTCAGCAACATAAACTATGCTCGCTACAGCATGCAGCCTGGTAACCCTCGCCAAATACAAGATCTAAACCACCACATAAGCTCCCGTCCTGTGCATTCTGGCATATGCTTAAAGAGGAAATTGTTGATGCTGCTTTTGTAACTAAATTCCCAGAAGCTGTTTTTGTTAAACCACCTACTTTATTGTAACTTATGGATATATCTGCTTTGATTTTTTGATCCCTATTCAATCCAGAACATGCTACAGTAAAATCTTCTATTCCATCTTTTGGTATCGTTGTTGAACCGCTAAAACTGCACACTATATCAGGATCTGTTAATATTATTCCTGTAATGACTAATGGTTCTGTTAGCACATTCTGTATTCTTAGATTTACACCGCTTCCTGGAAATGCATTATGGTCATAACAATATAATCCTGACCCAGAAGCTATTATACATTTCTCTGGTAAAAATCTATCAGGATTTAAAACACCAAAGTATGCTAAAGCACCTATAGCAATTAAGACAACTAGAATAGCCCAGCCATAGGTCATTAAAAATTCCATGGCTGCTTGAGCTTTTTTTGTAATCAAAAACACCCCTTTATTTATTTACTTATTGTTCTTTATAATAGTCATATCCATCCTAGGTTTATATAATTTATTATTAAATTATAAACCACTTTTAAGTTAAAAACAAACTATAATAACAATCTTCTAGTTTTAATCAAAATGAAAGGGCAGATTACTATTGAATACATGATGTTGGTTGGTGTATTCTTTTTTTTAGTAATAACAATTTTTTATTTTGCAACAACTGAATCTGTTAAAACCATACAATCCAATAAAGCTGACAATGTAGTTAATTCCTTAGCAAAAACAGCAGATTATCTTTATACCCTTGGACCTGGGAGTGGAGATTCCATCGAAATAGACATGCCTGGGAATGTTAATAGTATAATGATCAGCAACAAAGAGATAATCATAAATATGGGAATATATGGAGGAATATCTGATATTTCTGCTACAACAAAAGCAAATGTTACTGGAAGCATATCAACAAGCAGAGGAATAAATCATGTTAATTTAAAAGTTTTAGATAACGGAGTAGTTCAAATTGAAGATTAAAAATGGTCAAGTTGCAATAGAATTTCTATTTGTTATTGGTTTTTTAATACTTGCATTTATCGGTTTTACCATTCTAAGTCATGAAATAGGCACTAGCTATATTAAAACATCTGAATTCCTTAATATTAGAGATGAATGTTTAAAATTTTCAAATATTGTCTCAGCCGTGCAATCTGGCGGACCTGGAACAGAAATTAAAACTACCACAAAATATTCAGTTACCTTTTTTAACTATTCAGAAATTAATGTCGAAACACCAGAGATCATAACACATAACCAAAAGATAGCAGTACTAGCTTCTGAAGCTGGTGAAACTACTCAATCTTTTTATGATTTGATTACAGAAAAGGTAAATCCTGTTTGGTTTAAAACCTGTTTTAGTGATATTTCAACTAATGACTGTCAAAAATGGCAAACAAGCGGAATGACAGTAGAAACATGGAACAAAATAAACCTTTCATTATCTGACTTGATAGAAAATATAGATGATTATGACGTAATCTATCTGGAAGATTCACATATACAATATAATGCACAATATAACAACAAGCCTTATTTTGATATTCTAGAAGATTGGGTTAAGGCTAATAATGTACTAATTCTCGCAGAGCATGTAGCTTGCAGAGAGCAATCTTCAGGAAGTTACAGCTCTTCTTCATACAGATGTAATCCTTCTGGCGGATATAATAATGATCAATGGGATATTTTAGATATCAGGTTGTTTCAAAGAGGAGGATCTTATGGAAATGCTGTAACAGTGATTATAGAACCAGACCAAGCATTATTCCCGAATTTGCATAAAGATGATGTCTTTGATTTTGAAGAAGATAGTTATGTTAATGAATTATCTTCAGAAGAAAAAATTCCAGGCACAGATGAAACAGCAGACAATGGTACTTTTAAAAACCTTGCTGGCTCTTCCCACAACCAAGGTGATTTTTCTAAAACTTCATTAGAAGATTGTCCTGGATCTGGAACAAGTAGGCAATGTACAAATGCCTATACTTGGGAAGTTGGATATGATAATGCAGCCAATAATCAACGTGTTGAATTTAATGCAACTTTCTCATTTAATCTATCTTCTTTAGGCATTTCTGGAAATGATATAACAAATGCTGTTTTAACCTTAAAGGGATGTTGGAATGGCGGAACAAATTATTGTGATGGGGGGGATAAACCAGAATTTAAGGATGGAACAAATGGTAACTTTGAGGTTTTGATACTAAATAATAATACATTCCAAAGAATGAATTGCATAAACACAGTTGGATCTGAATGTCAAGCAAACAACACAATCCTTCTTGGAGATTATAACACAAATCCATCATGGGGCCAGGCAGACAGTTATCATACTTTTAATTTTTCAAGAAGCAGTAATTTCAGTGATGGTTTTATTAAAAATGGAATACTCCAGATCATGCTAAGGACATCTGGAACAAATAATGTAAATAATGATGATATCTGGCAAGAGATAGATCATCTTACATTGACATTAGACTATGTTGGTAAGCCTATACCACCAGAGCCTATATTTAAAGTTATAGCAACATATGATGATAACTCAGAGCCAGCAATTACACAGTGGAAATTAGGAAACGGCAAAGCATATTATTTTGGAGATTTCCAAGTAAGTATCGGACAGACCAATTATTCCACAGTGCTTGCAGACTTAATTGAGAAAAGCTATATTACATTAAACCCAAGGTATATCTCTACTTGTACATTCTATGGTAACATCAAAAAAGATTATCAGTTTAATGGAAATATAATAATTAAAAATATAAATGATGAGGTAGTTATTTCAAATGAAACATCGTAAAGCCCAGATAAATGTTTTTGACTTTATACTTGCTAGTTCTATTTCTGTGATAATTTTAGTTTTAGTTGCCTCTACATTCTTTTTATACGAAAGAAAAATAAATGAATTTGTATTATATAATGACTTATCAACAAAAACCTTTCAAGTTTCAGATGTATTGATCAAAAGCGAAGGAGTGCCGTCTAATTGGAATTCCACAAATGTTAATATTGTTGGTTTGGCTTCTGAAGATAGGGTTATTAATGTAGATAAACTGAACAATTTTATTGATCTAAGTCAACCAGAAATCAAGGATAAGATGGCCACAAATTATAATGTTTATTTTAACCTGACAAACATTACAGGAAAATCAATAGCCTCTATAGGCAACCCTCCTGCTGGTATTAGAAGCGTAGTCATAAAAAGATATGTGATGTACAAAAATGAAGAAGCAATCATGGAATTTGGTTTATGGGAATAAAGGATTTGCTTTTATTTTGGATGTAGCCTTAGCGATTTTATTAGTTATATTAATGTTAGCAGCATCCAACATTTACATATTCAAAAACACTAAAGACACATCTTCTAATCTGCAATTATCAAAAACAGGGAGTGATGTTGTAACAGTTTTAGACAATACAAAAGAACTGGATACATTAAACAAAGATTCTATAGAAGATTCAATATCTGGCTTGATTCCAGAAAATTATGGATATAGATTTAATATAAGTTGGCAGAAATCAGGATCACAAGAAATGCAAAGTTTTGAAATTGGAAGCCTAGTCCCAAATGATAAGTTTGTAGCAACTGGAAAAAAATTCTTTTTAGTAACAAGTATAGATGAAACAAACATAACAGATTATGGTTCTGCAAAATATTGGATATGGTTAAAATGAAGAAAGGCTATTTATTAACTCTAGGAATGTTTATGGTTTTAATTCTTGTTTTTGCTCTAGCTATTTCATTCAACAAATCTGTTGAGATAAGCAAAGACAGATTAGGAATTATAGGGATTTCTGACAGGGTATTTGACCTTTCATCTTCTGTAGGAAATGGATTAATAGATATAATAAAAATATATTCTGATTTTGACATTGTTATAGAAGAAAATACTAAAGTTAATGTGTCATTTACAGAGGAAATATCAAGAGTAAAAGAGGATTGGGGAATATCCCTAGATGAAAGAATAGCAGAATTTGAGGATTTTATATCTTCTCAAGACAAGAATATAAAATTTACAACTAAGAGTTTTGATAAAGAATTACCATTAGAGATAACGCCCTATAACATAACCTATTCCAGGGCCTGGGGAACCGGACAGGTTATATTAAAAGTTGTGCCTCAAACTATAAATTTTGATGGTTTTGAAATATTAATAAATACCAGCCAAGAGATGATAAGTCAAGTTAACGTTCCTAGCTCAAATCCTGGCTCATTCAAATTTATAGTTAAAGCCGTTGACAATTTTGGCACAAATATTGTCAAAGAAAATAACATAGATCCTGAAAAAAACAATCAAGTTCATGTTAACTTGGTAGGGGGCAACCAAGTTAAAGTAACTGTAAGTAACAATGAACTAGAAGTTTGGACAAATTCTCCAGAGACAATAATCGCAACCATAAAAATATTTGGCTTGCCTGTTTTAAATAAACAGGTTGCTGTAGTTTATCCTAAAATAGTTTACAATGTTACATTTCCTGAGCTGAACATAGTGAAGCTTGCCGATATTCAATTTATGTAACTATTTAATAAGTATAAAACAAGTTAATAAACAATAGTTTTAAGGTAACTTAATGCATCAAGATTTAAAAAAGAGGTTTAATAAAGTTACAAAAAAGAAAAATAACAGAATTGTTAATGAAGAAAGGTTAAAAGTTATTTATGTAGAAATATTTATTGTTTCATTAATTCTTAGTTTATTTTACGCACTTGCAAAAGAGATAATACAAATTTCTAATAATTACTTCAGCCTTATATTTTTAATGACATTGACAATTGCATTGATATCTTATAGTTCATATCACAAAACAAAAAGTAAAAAAATATTCAAAATTACAAAATTTAACATTTTAGAAACACCAAAGATTACACAAAAGAAGTTAAAAGTGACTATTGCTTTATTTAATATATTTAAAACAGTTT
>JACQNI010000066.1 GCA_016203135.1 Candidatus Woesearchaeota archaeon | reverse complement strand
GCAATTTTAATTATAATTGCCGGAGCTGTTGTTGCAATGGTCAGTTTGTTTTATGAAACGCCTTATGATGTCCGCGAAACAGAGGCGAATATTTTAGTTAATAAAGCTGTTAGCTGTCTGTCTGAAAATGGCAAATTGAATTCTGAATTATTTAATGAAAATAGAAGCTTTAATGAGAATTTTAATTTAAAAGAAAAATGCAATTTAATTTTTGAAACAGAGTCAAAAAGCGAGAGAGAAGAGTATTTTTTAGAAGCGGATTTTTATGGTATAAATGATGAAAAAGTTTTTAGCCTTTCCGATGGAAATTTTAATTTAAAAGCGGATTGTAAAATCGCTGAAGGAGAAAAAGAATACAAAAAATTATCTAAATGCATTGACAGAGAGTTTTATTCTTTGGATTCTGAAAATAAAGTATATAAAATAAATATCCTGTCAGCAATAAGGAAAACTGAAAAAAATGTTAAATAAAAAACGAACAAAAAATATACCCTAAGGAAGGGCATAAAGGAAATTTTTTGACAAACTCGCCCAAGCGTGGTCGAGTTAAAGGAAAACTGAAAAAAATGTTAAATAAACGGGCGCAAACAAGCGAGGCGATGACATGGATAGTTGCGACTTTAATAATAATTGTTTTGCTTGGAATTTCAATTTATACTGCAAGCCTTTTATCTAAGTCAAAAATAGTAGATTATAAAACCGGGGAAAGGTCTCAGGATCTTGTTATGGAAGAGTCTTTGTTTTCTTATTTTTCAATTAAGGATTCGGCTGTTCAGGAAAAAATTTTTAAAGGTTTGGATAAAATGAACCAAGAAAAAAAATTTTATGCGAATTTTGATTCAAGATTTAAACAAATTAAATTTAACCTGGAAAAAAATGAATAATCGCGGAGATGTTCCAACAGCAATTTTAGTTTTAGGGACTTTTGCAGTCTGCGCTCTGGCTTTGGTTAGTTTTTTTGCTTCAAGCCTTTTTGTTGAAAACACTTTTTTTGGTCCGGAGCTGGTTGAAAAAATGAATTCAAATGTGAATGAATATAATTTTTATAAATCTCAAAATTTAAATGGCGAAGAGATTAGAGAAATTCTTTTGCTTGAGGAAAATTTTTATATAAATGAAGAGGGAAAATATTTTGAAATTAATAAAAGCGATGAAGCATTTTGGTCTCTAGGAGATGAAAAGTTTTTATTTTCAGTGAAGTATTATCTTGATTAGTTCAACGCAAGTTTTATAAATAAAAAAATCGTCTAAATAACATGAATAAAAAGGGGCAGGAATTAAGCACAACTACTGTAATCTTGCTGATTTTAGCAGTTTTAGTTCTTGTATTTTTAATTTTGGGATTTAGTGTCGGCTGGTCTAAGATTAATCCTTTTTTATCAAAAAGTAATGTTGATTCAATCAGCGACGCTTGTAATATTGCATGTAATACAAACCAGAATTATGCATTTTGTTCTCAGCTAAGAGATTTAAGAGCAGAAGATTCTAAATTAAAAGGGGTTACTTGTAATTTTTTATCGGGAAATCAGAATTTAAAAACAAAGTATAACATCGCAGAATGTCCTACAATTTCCTGCAGTCAAATTTTATCTTCTGCAACAACAGAAAACAGCGCAAAAACTGACTGCGCAGAAAAGAGCATAGGCGAGATAGTTCAGTATTTAGAGGGAGACGTTTTAAAGACATACGTTTGCGCTGAACAGGATATTTAGCTCTAGTTTAAAATTGTTTCATCTTGTTAACAGGAAGTTTCACGTATTAATTAAATAGTTCTTATGGTTTGATTTATTATAAAAAAAACAATCCCTGCTTTGCAGGATTGGAATATAAATGTAAGGAGGTCAATAAAACAAAAATGAAAACAAAAATAATGTCGGTGCTTTTGCTTGGTATTTTGATGACTTCGTTTATGGCCGCAGGAGTTTTGGCTCAACAACCAAATCCAAACCCAAATGCTCAAAAAAGTGTTTGCATGAAAGATGCCATCCAAAAGAAAAACGCTGCTTTTAAAGAAGTAAAAACAAGTTACATTGATGCTCTTAAACAGGCTCAATTAATTCAAGACAAAGAAGATGGAAAAGCAGCCCGAGAACAAGCTCGCGCGGATTTAAAGGCTGGCTTAAAAGGAATTAAAATAACTTTTAAGGCTGACAGAGAAGATTGTATTGCCTCTTAATAAGCGGTAAGAAATCAAAAGAAATCAGGGCTCCTGTAATCGGTATAAAATTATTCATGGGAGCTCTTATCTTTTGATGTTTTTTTAATCCAATTGCCAAAAGAAAATCAAAGATTTTCATGTTTTCTTCATTGCATTCAGAAAAAAGAAAATTATTTAAATCTCTTTTAATTTATTTTAAAATGAATTATGATTCTTCTGAAAGACGGAAAAAAAAGAAAGATAAATATAAAGAAAAAAAGAAACACCCATATAAAAAAGGCGGAAAATATCGGGTTGTCGAGCGATTTCGTGGTAAGCAGTAAATAAAAAATAAAAAAATAAGCCGTGCGAGGTCGGGAGTTGGGCGG
>JACQNI010000068.1 GCA_016203135.1 Candidatus Woesearchaeota archaeon | reverse complement strand
CTTCTGAATCAATCATAAATGACTTGGCATTTACAAATTCTTTAACAAAAGAAACAACATCCGGGAATTGCTTTGTGACATTTTCAAGCCTTCTTGTGAAAAGGCTGATATTGCCTTTTTCATCCTTATTAATCATAAGCCTAAAGCCATCATACTTAAATTCAAATGCTGCCGGTTTTCCGACTTTTTCAAATCCCTCTTCAATAGTATCAACTTTCTGAGCCAACATTGCCCTAATTGGAGCGCCAGCTTTCAAAGTAACCTTTCCCAATTCCTTCAGCCCTTTTCTAGCTTTTTCAAATATTAAAGCCATATCTGGATTAAGATCATAGGCATGCTGAATTATTTCAGAGGCTGATTTTTTATCATCGTGGAAAAAAACTTCTGAAATAGAATCTCTAAGTGTGCTGTCCTGAACTCCAATTCTTAAATCAGCAAGTAATATTCTAACAAGATACTTAGCTTCAATTGGCTTGGAATTAGATAACAATCCAGCAATTAAGTCTATTTTCTTCCCAACAGTCCCTTTTCCCTGCATTTTAGCAAGTTCACGCAAGTCTGAAATTATTTTTTCAGTTGTTAATTCCCCATGAAATAATCCTGATTGTTTTTTTCCAGCTATCAGCAATTCAGCAACCTTTCCAAGATCCCCAATTTTTTTCCATTCCCCAACTATTTTCTCATCGTTAATTCCAGTAGCTTTAGCAAGAGCTTTAATAACTGTCTGTGTGCTTATTCCAATTTCCCTTGCATCATAAGCAGGATACAAGCTTCCCAGCAGCAAATAAAGAACATCTTTATCTTTCTCATTAATTTTCTTCAAGAACTCGGATAATATTGCAATTTTCTCAAGGCGTTTTGTCGTTCCGCCAAGTTCTTCATAAACTTTGCATAATTCAGAATATTTCATAATATTAAAGAAAAGAAAAAAGAATATTTAAGTTTATCCTAAAAAATTATTTATGCATTGCTCACGTTGTTCTTGACTAATTGGATGTGCAATTAAACAAAGGAGAGATATTGCGTACCTCTGAAATGCATTGACTTTATTAATTTCCTCTTTTATAGGCAAACACTCTCCAGATGAACAGAAATTGCTCTCACATTCATAATTATTCTGGCATTTTGCAACGCTTCCATCATAATCTTTTATTTTTTGCTCATTTATATTTCCATCATAATTACAATAAGAGTTTATATCTCTAAGGAAAGTCATATCAACATAATTTTCTTCACTATTTAAAGCAAGAAAATTGATCCCATCAATTCTCACAGGTATTTCTAAACCTTCAGAATCTGGATTAACAATTGTTATTCTATCACCTAAGAATAGATTATAAGTTATATTCTTTTCTTTTCCAATCAAAGTGAACCTTGCTTCATTATCTGAAAGAACATCTAATATAAAATCGTCAACATTATTTATTTCATATAATCTATTTTTATCTGATTCTTCATAAATAAATCTAGTTCCATAAGGAATGCAAACATTGTCGCTGAATTTATAATCAGCCCACCTAGGAACTAAACATCCGGCGCAAATTCCAGGGCTGCAATAAGATTCACGAGTTACATCTGGGCTATTACAATCAGAATTATCAATACATGTTGTTGTTTGTCTTCCGTGAGGCGGACAAATAATAGGCTCTGTCTTGCACTGGTAATAAGGTTCGCATGTTTCCAAACTAATTTCAGAAGAACATTGGGAAAGGCTAACTTCAATTTGACGGGACAAAGGATAAGGTATCTCAAAATCCTCCCAGTTAACAGAGTTAGCATCATTATTTTGCAAGGCATTGATAAAATCATTTAACTTATACTGTGAAAGCTTAAGCAATTCTTCATCAGAAAGTTTTTTTCCACTGCTTACATATACCACAACTGCAATATTATCTTTAATCCATATTACCTCTCGCGTTTTATAATTATATTGGTCAAGATCCTGATTTCCATAAAATACATCCCAATTGCAGATGTAAACTTTATTTTCTTTATTATCTGAACTCCAGTAAGTTCGTGGTTGACATATTCTTCCAGATATAGTAGAATCAATCCAAGAACTTAAATTCAAATCTTGATTATCAAAAACATTAAGATTATAGTCAATATTATAATTCACATTATCATAATAAGTATGCCAAGAAGCATAATAATGAGTTGTAGGATAATCTTTTCCATTAATCCAAACACTGCTTCTTTCACTTGAATTCCACCCAAGGTTATATACTATATTATAATCAAAGAAACTAGCTGGCTGAGCTACTTTTTTAATCAGGTCAGGACAAACATTTGATGGCTCAATAATAATAATAGGACAGTAAAAAGTCATTACATCACTTCCTGTTGTTTGCGGAAAATTCAAAGTTACTTTTATTGCATCCATATTAAATGAAGGACCACTATAAGTTAAGCCATATTCCATTCCACCAATTGAAATTGTTGTTAAACCTTCTATTGAGGTAGAAGCTGTTGTGTAAACTTCATTTGTAAGCACGTCTTTTAATTCGACTTTATCTCCCTCTCCCTGAGGATATGAACTATTTATAACAGTTTGAACTCTTAATAAATAACCAGGAATAACAACATAATTTCCTTTATAAAATACCTCGCCTTCTTTTACTACCACAATCTTGCCTTGAGATTGTAAATTAGTTATATTTATTCTTATTTCATTATTTAAATAACCACAGCCATCAACTTCTGTTAAGCCTCCAACAATACAATCACCATTACTACAACCATTAGGACAAAGATTACAACCTGCTCCTCCTGAATTTGCAATGCACTGCCCATTTTGACATATATAAGTAGTAGTTGAAGTACAAGAAGAGTCTCCAGAACAATAATTCCTAGAAGTTGACGGACAATCACTATCACTAGAACATTGAGAAGTTGATATTCCAACATTTACTTTATAGTAAATTCTTCCATCACCTGACTCGTAAACTTTATCATTAAACCATAGGATAACTTTCTTTCTTATCTTATCAAAATAAGCAATATTCGGAGTATTTGGGATTATTGTGCCATCAGACAATCTTGGCCTTACAGCCCCGCTAAATTTACCAGTAGAAGAATCATATCTATAATAACCTTGAGAGGACCATAAGTTAGTTGACTCAACCTCTCCTATAACATAATTAACAACTGCCAAAGGCAAATTTGGCATTTCTAATAAACTGCTCTGTGAAAATTTTAAATCACTTCCAGCACTATATTCTTTATAAGTTCCACTTGTCTGGCCCCAAAAGATTATTTTCCCGCCATTAAATTTATGGAAAATGCCTTTTTGTAAAACAAAATCGCTAGGCAATCCAACAGCCACCATCATTTCATTTGTAAATGGTTCAAACTTTTTTGTATTCGGATTATAAACATAAACCATGCCATTACCATCTGATAAAATTATCCTTCCATTACCATCTCCAAAAGCATGATAAAAACCAACTCTTGGCTTGAAATCAGAAGGCAAACCAGAAGCAACTTTTTCTGCATCACTCCACTTAACAAATTTCAAACCATCACTTGAAAAATAAGCCTGTCCATTTACATCCCATAAAATTATTTTTCCAACAGAACCAGCTGGAAAGGGATGCCAATAACCAACAACTGGCTGAAAACCATCAGGCAACCCTTCAAATATTGTTGTCCCAGGGCTTAAAGAAACTTCTTTTCCACTTAGTTTATCAAAAAAATCAGTAAACCAATTTGCAGAAACAAAACTTAACGAAATAATAATCATTAAGAACACTATCGAAAATAAAAATAAATTCACCCTCTTTTCCATTTTACTTTAATT
>JACQNI010000067.1 GCA_016203135.1 Candidatus Woesearchaeota archaeon | reverse complement strand
GACTATAAGAAAGTGATAAAAGAGTTAAGGAAAATTTTGCATGAAATTTATGGTGTTTTTCAGCTGGGTAATAAGGAAAAATTACTTGATATATTAGAAAATAAGATTAAAGAGAAAAATAAGATAGACAATGAAGTTATAGAGGTACATAAGAATATTTTAAGCCTGCATAGATCAACAAAAGAAAGACTAAATGATTATGGGTTGATTTATAAAAAGATATTAAATAAAAATGTAAAAATTATTCTAGATATAAGCTCTGGCTTAAATCCTTGCTCTTTTCCATGGATGAATATTAAAAATATAGAATATACAGCAACAGAATTATCAGAAAAAGATTGTGAATTTCTTAATAACTATTTTAGGATTATGAAAAAATTTGGATTGAATGGAAAAGCCATTAGAATAAACCTGCTAAAGGAGAATAACTTCCTCAAAGCAGATGTGTGTTTCTTATTCAAGGTTTTAGATACATTTGAAAGTTTAAGAAGAGGGATAAGCAAGGATATATTAAAAAAGATAAACTGCAAGATTTTAGTGGTAAGTTTTCCAACTAAAACCTTATCTGGAAAGATATTAAGCAAGAAAAGGCTAAAATGGTTTGAAAGAATAGTTAAGAACTATGAAACCTTTGAGATTGAAAATGAAATTTTTTATATTGTAAAGAATAGAAATTAATATATATGCATAAATTATCTAAGCTAAAACTGGGGGATGTTTTATGGCTAATCAAATGTCAGAAAAAGAAACTTTTATGAATAATTGGGAAAACGAGTTCAAAACTACATTAAAGGTGTTAAAGGCTTATCCTGAGAGCAATCCTGATTTTAAGCCGCATAAAAGATCAAGGTCTGCTAAAGAACTTGCGTGGACCTTTGTTGTTGAAGAAAAAATGGCTGTAATGGGGGCACTGACTGGAAAAATGGATTTTAATAATCTGCCAAAGCCACCAAGGTCAATGAAAGAGGCAATAGAAAATTATGAAAAGTCACATAAAGAGGCTATAGGCAAAATAAAGAAATTGCCTGAAAAAGAATTAAACAAGACAATGAAATTTTTTGTTGCTCCAAAAAAAATAGGGGACATTAGAAAACTGGATGTTTTATGGATGATCTTGATGGACATGATACATCATAGGGGGCAATTTTCTGTTTACCTAAGAATGGCTGGCGGCAAAGTACCTTCAATTTATGGGCCAAGCGCTGACGAACCTTGGGATTAATTTTATTTTTCTTTTAAATTATTTTATAACAAATTTTATAAAGAGATGAAAAATTCAATAATTTGATGTCAAATAAAAATGAACCAATAGCAATAGAATTAGCAAAGAAGCAACAAGAAATTTCTATATCGGAGTTTTTTACTAAAAACAGGCATCTGCTTGGATTTGATAATCCTAATAGGGCCTTGATGATGACTGTCAAAGAAGCTGTAGATAATTCTTTAGATGCTTGCGAGGAAATGAGGGTATTACCAGAAATAAGCGTTACATTATCTCAATTGAGCGAGAACAGGATAAAAGTTGTTGTGGAAGACAATGGCCCTGGAATTGTAAAAAAGCAGATTCCAAATGTTTTTGCTAAATTATTGTATGGCTCTAAGTTCCATAGATTAAAAATGTCTAGGGGTCAGCAAGGGATTGGGATAAGCGCTTCTGTTTTATACTCTCAATTAACTACTGGAAAACCTACAAAAATAATATCCAAAATAGATCCAAAAAAACCTGCACATTATTATGAACTTGGAATCAATACAAAAACAAATGAGCCTCAAATTTTTAAAGAAGATGAGTTAGAATGGAAAAAAGATCATGGAACAAAAATAGAACTAGAAATTGAAGCTAAATATCAAAAAGGAAAACAATCTGTTGATGAATACATAAAAGAAACTGCAATTTCTAATCCTCATGCAAG
This sequence comes from Candidatus Woesearchaeota archaeon, assembly GCA_016203135.1. Taxonomy (GTDB): domain Archaea; phylum Nanobdellota; class Nanobdellia; order SCGC-AAA011-G17; family JACPNG01; genus JACQNI01. Next base: position 8,933 of record JACQNI010000067.1, on the reverse strand, counting down.
ACTTATTTATACAAGTCCTGATAATGAGAAAACAGAATACTTAAGGGCGACAAATGAACTGCCAAAAGAAGCCAAAGAAATAAAACCACATCCCCATGGAATTGAACTTGGCATATTAATAAAAATGCTACATGATACAACAGAAAAAACGGTTCAGAGTTTTTTACAAAATGATTTTTCTAGAATAGGACCTGGAACTGCGAGGGAAATTTTAGACGATGCAAAGATCACAACAAAAAAACCAAATGAACTTAACAGTCAAGAAATAGAAGAGTTATTTGAGTCTTTGCAAAAGGCAAAAGTAATAGCTCCTCCAACTGATTGTTTAAGCCCTATTGGAGAAGAAACATTAGAAAAAGGGCTGAGAAAAGAAATAACAGCTGATTTTTACGCAACAACAACAAGAAGTCCGACAGTTTATAGGGGAAATCCTTTTGTAATAGAAGTTGGGCTTGCATATGGCGGGGATCTAGAAAAAGAAACATCAGTAAGGATGATGAGATTTGCAAATAGGGTTCCTTTACTATATCAGCAAGGGGCTTGTGCAATTACTGAAGCTGTTACTGATATAAACTGGAAGGCTTATAGTTTGCAGCAGTCAAGCAATTCATTGCCGATAGGTCCAGTTCTTGTTTTAATTCATATAGCATCTGTTTGGGTTCCTTTTACAAGCGAGGCAAAAGAGGCAATTGCACATTATGATGAAATCATTAAGGAAATAAAACTGGCATTGCAGGAATGCGGAAGAAAACTTGGGATTTACATAAGAAAAACAGTAATGGCTGGAGAACAAAAAGAAAAAATAAGCTTGTTTGAAAAATATATTCCTGAATTGGCAAATTCACTAAGCAGTTTAACTGGAGAAAAAAAAGAGCTTATACAAAATAAATTACAAAAAATATTAAAAAAAGAGCTTCCGACTTTGGAACTAGAAAATGGCGCAAAAGAATAAATCCTCTGAAAAATTGAAAGAACTTGGAAAGAAAATAGTTAATGATATTGACAAGAATAAAAATCCTAATCTAGAAATTCCTATAAGGGCATTAAGCAACATAGTCTATAATAAAAAAACAAAAACACTTGAGCTTGGAAATAAAACTGCAAACAGGTATTTTTTTAACATAGCTCATGCAAAAAAATTCTTGCAGACTGTTGAAGTAGCCAGCATTTTAAAAAAGGAATTGCTTGATACAGGAAAACATGAGCATTTGAGAGGAGTTTTCTACATTGCAAAAAGGACTATTCCAGAAACAAATATTAACTTGGTAGATGACCAAACAGAATCAGATAAAATTATAGAAGATCTAGAAGTTATAACTGGTTTATCTAGAGAACAGCTACATGTTTCTGCAAATAAAATGGGCAGCATGGTTGGAAGCATAACTCTAGTTGATTCTGGTGATACAATTGATTGCTCCAGGCTAGGAAAAGGGGGATATTCAATTCCTTCAATTACTGATGAATTGGATTTTAAAAAGGTAGATGCAAAATATGTTTTATACATGGAGAAGGCAGCAATATTTGAAAGATTGAATGAAGATAAATTCTGGAGAAAAAATAATTGCATACTAGTAACTTCTCAGGGCCAGACAACCAGAGGAATTAGAAGATTATTACAAAGACTGGCTGAAGAAAAAGATCTTCCAATTTATGTTTTATGTGATGGAGATATTTACGGGGCATATATTTATTCTGTTGTAAAATATGGCTCTATAGCATTAGCCCATGCTTCTGGAAGATTAACTATTCCTAGTGTTAAGTATGTTGGAATTACAATGGATGATGTCAATAAATATGACTTAAAAAAACAATTGATTAAGCTTACTGATCAAGATTTGGCAAGAATGAAACAGGTCTCTGAATATGACTGGTTTAAGGATAATAAAGACTGGCAAAGACAATTCAAGATGATGAAAGAACTTAATGGCAAGGTAGAAATACAAGCATTAGCTACAAAGGGTGTTAGTTTTATAAGCGAAAAATATCTGCCAGATAAAATTAAGAACAAAGAATTCTTAGAATGATTTAAACTCTTTTATAAATTTTGGATCTCTTTTAATATATTCTTGATATTAATATATGCATTTAAAAATAGAAAGCTGCAAACCCCAAACAATACAGTACTAAAACCCAATATAAGGAGGGTATTCTTTAAACTATCAAAGTTAATTTGACCAGTCATTAAGGCTATTCCAAATCCAATTAAATAAGTAAAAGTAATTATAATAGAAGTTGAAGATATAACTAAATATTTTTGGAAGTTTAGATCTAATAAGTTCTTTTTTATATTTTCGTTTGACATTTTTAATTACCAAATATCCATGCGATTAATAATACTCCAGTTATAATAAATATAGTTGAAATAATTACCCCTACTAGCTCATTTTTTAGTCCAAAGAGTATTGAACCGCTAATACCAAATATTACTAAGATCACTCCGATGACTCCGATAAGACTTTTTTTGCCCATCCTATTTTTTATAACTAAGAGATTTATAAATTATCCTAATGTTTTTCCGTTAATTTTACTGATCATATAGAAACTTATTTAAAGTAAACTTTGGGTTCTTTTATTATACGCTCGAGTAGCTCAGAATCTTAGGATGAGCAACAGGTAGAGCACACGGCTGTTATCTTGCTGGCCGAGACCGTGGGGTCATGTTGAAAAACACTCCAACGAGGTTCAAGGCTGGTTAAGCTTTGCTTTATCAGAGGATATCCTCGCTCGAGCGTATTATTTTTATAAATTTCGAAAACTTACTAGAAAAGTAACATATATTTTCTACAATGCTCCTAGACGACACTCACGACAAGGGTGGCGTGAGATTTATAAATTTAAAAATTATTTTTATTAATATGAATAATTGTTTTGTGAAATTTAAAAGAGGTAAGCAAAATCAATTAATTTTGAACGCTATCTTAAAAGCTGGTTCTGAACGTAAATTGGAAACAAAATTGGGCATTCCGCATCAAACTATTCACGATTATAAGAACGAAAGTTGTAATATTCCTTTGGACAGGGTTAAACTTATATTAAAATATATTAATAAAACATATACCTCCATTAAATTTGATATAGAAGATTTATACCCTGAAAATTGGGGTAGGGTAAAAGGAGGTAAAAATTCTTATTTAATAAAAGTTCAAAATGGTACATTCAAAGCAAACCTCTCACTTCTAAAATTATCTAGTTCTAAAAGGATGAAAGCTTGGCATAAATTTATGAAAATGAATCATTTGGACGAATATCACAAAATACAATATGGTCGGTTTAAGAAGATAGGGGGTTATAAATATAAGGATAATAGAGGACAATTTGTTAGAAATAAGTGGGAACAGAAACTATCAAATTTGATCGTAAGCAAAAACTTAGATTATGAATATGAACCTTTGGTTCTTATAGATAAAAAAGCTTATTTTCCTGATTTCAAAATAAAAAATATATTAATAGAAGCTACTATGTGGAAAGGTTATTTAAAAGTAGATCGTCTTAGAACAAAGATTAAAAATTACAGAAAAGATGGATTTATACCTTTAATTGTAGTTCCGAAAGAGTACAAAAAATTTTATAGATCTTTAGGAAAATCAGTTATAGACTTTAATGAATTCAATTTATTTCTAAATTCTATAGTTCAGAAATGTTTATAAAAGATTTCTGGTGCATAATTATCTTGGGCCGATAGCTTAGCCTGGCTATAGCGTCGCTCTGATAAGGCGAAGGTCGCCAGTTCGAATCTGGTTCGGCCCATATTTTAATTCAGAAATTCCAAGGATAAAGTCTTTTTCCATCAGTGTTTTTATGGATTGTAATTCCTCCAAGAACTGTTTGAGTAAATATTTTATAGTGATTTCTATATATTTCTTCTTTTCCCAAAAAATCAGTAATATCCCCTTTCAATAATTTAAAAGTATATTTCCAATTTCCCTTAATATACTCTCTTGGACCTCTAAATGGCATCTCAACCGATACTTGTCTAAGGGTTTCTTTCAAGAATTCAAATGTTGTTTTAACTATTTCATCACAGATTTCAGATTGACCAGTTCCACCATAAGCCATTGTCCAAGCAGATTTATTTTTGAAGTAAACAGTAGTCATTCCTGGAGCCCTAAAGTATGCAGTATAACTATCCCTCAATCTCCATTCTCCTCTGCAATATTCTAATTCTTTATAGCCTTTTCTTTCAGGCTCAACTTCTAAACCATTACCGGCCCATGTTTTTAAATCAGCTTCAACTATAAAATTTGCTAGATCATCTAACCATTGTTGTTTATCCATTATACCATTAATATAATAAAATTTAAATAACTTTCTTAAACAAGACTTTGCCTTTTTTGATTTTATATTCTTTTATCAGACCAAATTTAGCTTCATTAAGACTTTCACATTTAACATTTAATTGACTAAAAATCTTTTCTGAAGTTTCAGGAATAAATGGGCTTATTAGTATAGAAATAATCCTTATTGATTCTGTTAATGTATAAAGATGCTTTTCAAGTTCTTTGCCTTGCATTTTCCAAGGTTGTTCTTGATTGATGTGCTTATTGCATTCATTAATAAATTTCCATACTTCATTTAAGGCATTATGGAGTTCGTACTTTTCAATGTATGAATCTATTTTATTAATGTCTAATTTTGAGCTTAGATTTTTATCAATAATTGTTTTTTTTAAGCCATTTTTAAAATTTTTTTCAGTTAAAGTTAAAATCCTGCTCACTAGGTTTCCTAGATCATTTGCAAGCTCATTATTTAACCTCTCTTTCAAAGCTATTTCTGAAAAATCTCCATCTTCTCCAAAGGGAATTTCTCGAATTAAAAAATATCTAACCCCATCAGGACCGTATTTTCCAGCCAAATAATCTGGAGAAATAGCATTGCCAAGAGATTTTGACATTTTTTTTCTATTTACTGTAAAGTAGCCATGAATAAAAAGGGTTTTAGGAAGCTTATTCTTGGTTGCTAACAATAAAGCAGGCCAAATAGTTGCATGAACTCGTAAAATATCATTTGCCATTAACTGAACGTCTGGTGGCCAGAATTTTTTAAATTCATTTTTTTCTATAAGCCCAGTTAAATAATTCCAAAATGCATCCACCCAGACAAAACAGGTGTGGTTTTTATCAAATGGCAACTCAATTCCCCAATAAACTTTTTCTTTTAACCTAGAAAATGAAATATCATTTAACCCTCTTTCTATGAATGAAATAACTTCATTTCTTCTTTTTTTTGGAAGAATAAGATATTTTTCTGTTTTAATTAAATCTAAAAGTTTTTTTTGAAATGAAGATAGTTTAAAAAGATAAGCCTCCTCTCTTCTTAATTCTAGCTCTCTATTATGCAATGGACATTTACCATCAACTAAGTCACTTGGAGTTTTATATTGCTCGCAGCCTACACAATAATAAGCTTCATAATACCCTTTATAAATAAATTTTTTATCATAAAGTTCTTGTAAGATTTTCTTTACTTCTTCTTCATGTTTCTTGTTTGTAGTTCTTATAAAGTTATCATTAGAAATATTTAGCAAGTTAAAAGTTTTTTTAAATTTATCTGCAATATTATCAACGAATTGATTTGGATTTATATTTTTTTGTTCTGCAGTCTCTTGTATTTTTTGCCCGTGTTCATCTGTTCCAGTCAAAAAGAAAACTTCTTCTCCTTTAAGCCTGTGCCATCTAGCTAAAATATCTGCTGCTATTGTAGTATATGCTGATCCAATATGTGGCTCTGCATTTGCATAATATATTGGTGTTGTAATATAAAATTTTTTTTTAGTCATTATATAAGAAGCTCCATTGCTTTTATTAAATTTATCGTTTAAACGCGGTAGCCGAGATTTGAACTCGGGTCTCAACCTTGGGAAGGTTGAATCCTGCCACTAGACTACTACCGCATAAAATTTAGAATTTAGTTTTCTATAAAAATGCTCCGGCCGAGATTTGAACTCGGGTCTCTGCCTCGAGAGGGCAGAATCCTTGACCGGACTAGACTACCGGAGCAGTAGCCCCGCGAGGATTCGAACCTCGGCCAACGGATCCAGAGTCCGCTATCCTTGACCACTAGACGACGGGGCTTTTAAAGTTTTATAACAAAAAGATTTTATAAAGCTTCTTTTTATTGTTATTCAATGTTAGAAGTTGAAAAAATTTTAAATGTAAAAAATGTTTCTTATAGATTAATACCTCTTAAAGAAAAATCTATTTCTGCAGAAGATGTTGTAAAGCATGGGGATGTAAATCCAGAAGAGATATGCAAAACAATTATTGTCAAAGATAGAAAAAGAAGTTTCTATGCTTGTTTTTTAAAAGGCAATGATAGGATTGATAAAGATAAACTTAAAAATATTATTGGCAGCAAGATAAATATTGCCACTCACGAAAATGTTAAGGAAGTAGCCAAAGTGAATCCTGGAGAAGTTTGCCCTGTTCTATTAAAAATAAAAATTTTTGTAGATGAAAAAGTTACTAAATTAAAAAGAGTGAATTTTGGATCTGGAGACTTTTATCATGGAATTGAGATGGGGCTTGAAGATCTTCTTAAGGTTTTATATGATTATGAAGTTAAAGAAATATCATTATAGTTCATGCAACTTTTTATTCAATTTTTGTTCTTCTTCATTAAGTTTTGTTAAAGTTCTAGGAGTTTCATGCCTTACTTTTTCAATCTTACTTTCCCAAGGATTTTTATGCATATAGTGCTTCTTGGTAATGAATTTACTTGGTGTTTTAACAATTGTATCTTGAACTTCTAATTTTTTTAATCTTTTGACAATGTCTAACTCTTGCTGGTTTAAGGCATTAAACCTTCTTGACTTGGCAAGCAAGGGTTCAAATTTAAATGGTTTTGCATGAATTTCCTCTAGCTTTGCTTCAGGATATTCTAGGGCTGGGGTTTTAATGGATTCGTGAAGCTTCTTTATTCTTTTCTTAATTACTGGTTTTTGCTCAGCAATAATCTCTGGGTTTTTATGTATTTTTTCAAGATCTTGTTTTATCTCTTTAGTTGCCTTTAGCAAGACTGATGGTTTTCTAGGAATTGGGATTATTGATGGTTTTTTTAGGTTTTTAATCTCATTTATTATATGATCTTGCAATTTTTCTGGAATAGATTTATCTTTGTCTTTTATATAATTTAAAAGAACCTCAGATTTCTTTAGAAATTCTTGCTCGTGATCTTTTATCTCAAATATCTTTTTGCTTTTTCTTTTATCTAGATGATGTAAAAAATCATGAAGATGATCCACAAAATTTACCTCTAATCTATGCAGTTTGTATATGCCTATTTCTTCTTTGTATCTTATCTCTGAAATTAACTCTTTGAGGTAATCTATGAAGTTTGGTGTTTTTAATATTGGTAAATAAAACTCTGTTTTCTTAATTTTTAATTTCTTGCTTAAATCCTTGTAACTATGGTTTAAAGATCTTATAAAACGATCTTCAGCAACATCAATCTTTTCCTTGGTTAAATCAAGGAATATTTTCATGCTTTCCAGGAAATTATGATGATCTTTAGGAACAACTTTTTTTATATCTTCTATCTTAGATGTTAAGAAAATGATCTCCTTGACTTCTTTCTTTCTTGTTTCATAATCTATTTTGTCATGAAGGTCTATTAATCTTTGTGAAAATCTCTGCTCTATATCCATGGGAAGCCTGTAATATATGGTTAAGGATTTTGAATAGAGTTGTTCTGCTTTATCCAGGTCTTTTTTAACCAGGGAAATTCCTAGATTTATTGTTTTATCTATTTCTTTTATTTCTTTGTTTAACTTTATTTTGCCAAAGAATAATTCAAAGGGAGAAACTATGCTCTTTTCTAATTTTTCAGAATACTCAAAAGCTTTCTCTTTTACTGATTGTTCTTCTTCTTTTATATCTTTAACTAAATTTCCAAACTTTGCTGGATATCTAGATATCTTTTCTTTTACTAATTGCTCTTCATATTTTATGTCTTTAGATAACTTGCTAAAGATATTAAGTTTACTGATATTTAGCTTAAATTTAGGCTTAGATTTAACTTGGTGTTTTTCTAGTTTTTGAATCTTTTCAGTTTTATGCTTAGAAACTAGCTTAATCTTTTGTTTTAATTTTGTGAAAAGGTCAAACTCAAATTCAGTTTTTATTTCTTTATGCTTCTTAATATCTAAATGCTTTTTTTTAAATATATTTAAGAAAAACCTTTTCTTGCTTGAGATATATTCCTCGTTTAGCTTTGAGATCAATGATTTTTTAATTTGTTTTTCTTTGCCTATTTTTGGCAGTTCATATATTTTCTCTTTCTCCCCTGTTTTAAAGAGAGAACCTGGTTTAAAACTTGGGAGCTTTAATTTATCCAAAAATGATTTTTCTTCAAATATCTTTGGCTTTGCCTTCTTGCTTATTGCTAGCTTAAATCCTGAAACTAGCTCTTTAATGTCTGCATTTTCAAGGCCTGATGGAGAGTATTTAATTAGGGTTATCTTTTCAAATATAGGAACAAGATCTTTTTTCTTTTTTATTAATAAAATTTTTAACTCATCCGGTGTATGCTCTTGAGTTAATTTTAGCTCATCTTTTAGGTAATCCTTGAACAAGCCTGAAAATTGTGAGAATGCATCCTTAATGCTTAAATTAGGATATCTTAATTCAAAGTTTTCAATTTCTGTGAAGTAATTTATTTCTTTTTTTTCTTCTTCTTTTTCTTTTTTGTGTCTTTTTATGCTAAAGGTACTTGAAAAAAACTTATTCATCTGCTCTGAATGGTCTTTTATATAAATAAATAAAAAGAAGGTTAAAGCAATTATTATCAATATCAAAGGAAGAACCAAAATTATTGGATAAGTTTGATTAAATAAGGTTATTTCTTGGGCTGATACAGAAGATGCTAAAAGCAGAATAAATATAAGTAATATCCCTCTTTTCATATTAATCTAGCTCTTTATTAATATAAAAACCTTT
>JACQNI010000064.1 GCA_016203135.1 Candidatus Woesearchaeota archaeon | reverse complement strand
TCTTTCATTGAAATATTCATAAAAGCCAATGATGTCATAGCCGAGTTATTCCAGACTTCAATAGAATAATTTAATGCTGAACTTGTATCTGCATCTGTTGAGTTAAACCAAGATAACAATGGTGTATTATCAGATAAGTTGCTATTATTCGAAGGAGTATCTAGTAATGGTACACTAGGAGCAGAATTTACAGTTATAAAAACTTTAGTTGTATTCACATAACTACTAGTTAACATTAAATCATCACTCATCAACATAACAGAATAATTACTTCCAGTATTAGTCAGATCACTATGCAAAAACTGAGTATTATTAATAAAATGTTGATATATATCATAAGCAGATAAAGTAACATTCCATAGCTTAACTTCATCTATAGAAGCATTGCTAGTATTAACTCCCCTATAACCAGCCCCAATAGTTATCTCCCCATTATTTCTATAATTATTAGTCCAATTGGCAAAAGACTGATATCCTTGCTGATCATATAAGCTACCATTTACATACAAGCTAGCAGTTGTAGTATTCCAAGTTCCAGCTATATATTTCCATTGATCTTTTTTCCAGTCAGTTACATTGGCTGTTAAAGTAGCATTTCCTATCTTAAACTTCAAGCTCCCAGTAGAATTCTTATATATCAAAGCCCCTGCATTGTAGAGCTCTAGTATTTCATCAGCATTTAAGCTTCTGTTGAATATAGCTACTTCATCAATTGTGCCATTGAAAGGAGATAATCCGTCTCCTCTTGCCCCTATACTCACATTGTTGACTGAATCAAACTGTGAATTTGGAACAAAAGTTGTATTAATTCCTACAAGTATTCCATCACGATATACCCTCAATGACTTGCCTGGATCGTAAGTTCCTGCTACATGGGTCCATATTCCTATCTGAAATTGAACAGATTGTTTTGCATCAATATAAGTGCTGCTTGTTGTAGCTATCCTCATAAGAAGATTATTGTTAGGGTCATCATCTAAAACAAGCTCCCATCCTCGTTGACTTCCAAATTTGCTGACTATTCTATTATTGTTAACTGCTGTTGAGTTCAAGTATATCCATGCTGATATAGTCATTGCATCTGTAAGTCTTAATGCTTGAGGATTTCCTAAATCAATATAGCCTTTACTAGAGTCACAAGCTGTTCCAAAATAACCATTAACAGTTGCACCACAATTTAAACTATTAGTTGGAACTCCAGTATTTCCTAAACCGCTTGAATCATTTGTATTATTATTCAAATGATATAAAGCAACTAATCCTTGAGTTTTATTGTCTCCTACTAACTCAGATTGTATAGAAGCAAATATATGACTTCTATTTTCATTCATGTTTATATTCGGCTTTACCCACATTTCTATAGAGCCAGTATCATTTCTAAAACCTTTAATTGTAGCATTTATGTAACTCCCACTTCTGTTCATGTTTGAGTCAGCACTGAAGTTAGAAGCATTTCCATAGAAACCACTTATGAAACTAGCACTACCATTAAACAATCCATGATTTCCAAACCCAGAACAATCAGTAGCATTTATGTTAAAGTTCCAGTTAGCCAATATCAAAGCCTTGCTATCTTCATATATTTGACAAGTTGTATTGTAAACAGCATTTCCATCAGGATCAGTTACATTAAAGTTCCATGTAATGTTCTGATTGGTATTATTTGTTGTAAAATCACTAGTAGAAATATTTGTATAGGTTATTGAAGGAGCTCCAAGAATCTCTAAACTGCTTGTATTAACATAACTACTAGTCAACATCAAATCATCACTCATCAACATAACAGAATAACTTTTTGCCCTTCCAGTCAAATCAGAATGCAAAAACTGAGTATTATTAATAAAATGTTGATATATATCATAAGCAGATAAAGTAACATTCCACAGATTAACTTCATCTATAGAAGCATTGATAGTATTTACTCCTTGATAACCAGCCCCAATTGTTATCTCTCCATTATTTCTATAATTATTAGTCCAGTTAGCAAAAGACTGATATCCTTGTTGACTATATAAAGTTCCATTTACATATAAACTAGCAGTAGTGGTATTCCAAGTTCCTGCTATATATTTCCATTGATCTTTTTTCCAGTCAGTTACATTGGCAGTTAAAGTAGCATTACCAATTTTAAACTTCAAGCTTCCAGTAGAATTTTTATATATTAAAGCCCCAGCATTATATATTTCTAAGACTTCATCTGCTGATAAACTTCTATTATATATAGCTACTTCGTCGATTGTTCCATTGAAATTAGTATTTTGTGATTGGTAACCGATTCTAAATGTATCACTAGAATAAACAATTGTGCCAGTAGTTGTACTTACAGTATCTCTCTTTACTCCGTTTAGATAAACATCCAGTTGACCAGCGCTTTGTCTCCAAACAAAAGCTACATGCTGCCATTGATTAACTACAAGATCTGAATTACTTGTTGTATACCACCCCCTTACCGCCCCATCATTATAAGCAAATTGTAAACCACTTGTAGCGCCTCCAACACTCCATTCAATACCAGAAACAGTAATATCATCTGATACAGAAGCCAAGATAATTCTGTTAACTGCAGCAAGCCATATTGGATGTACCCAAGCAGTAAGAGTATGCTCTTGAACTCTTAAGGAATTTGAATTGGCAGTAATTATGTTGCTTCCAGAGCTCCCAGAAAAGTTACAAGCAGTTCCAAAGTAGCCATTTACTGTAACTCCACAATTAATAGCTCCATTTGGAACTCCTGTATTCCCTAATCCACTAGAATCATTTGTATTATTATTTAAATGCCACAATCCAACTAATCCTTTAGTCTTGTTATCTCCAACCATCTCTGCTTGAATAGCAGCAAAAACATGGCTTCTATTTTCATTCATATTTATATTAGGTTTTACCCATAACTCTATAGAACCAGTATCATTCCTGAATCCTTTTATTGTAGCATTAATAAAGCCACCATTTCTATTTGAAGTTGAATCTCCAGTAAAATTGCTTGCATTTCCATAGAAACCACTTATGAAACTAGTTGTTCCAGCAGATCCATTAAATATTCCATGATTACCAAATCCAGAGCAGTCAGTAGCATTTATGTTAAAGTTCCAGTTAGCCAATATCAAGGCCTTGCTATCTTCATATATCTGGCAGGTTGTATTATATCCAGAATCTGCATTAATAGTATTAAAATTCCAAGTAAGATTTTGGTTTGTATTATTTGTATTAAAGTTAGTTGTTGATATGTTTGTATAGGTTATTGTTGGAATATGAATACCCAGTAAAGTTGTATTAACATAACTACTAGTTAAAGCTAAATCATCTGACATTAACATAACAGAATAACTTTTTCCCCTTCCAGTTAGATCACTATGCAAGAACTGAGTATTATTAACAAAATGTTGATATATATCATAAGGAGATAAAGTAGCATTCCATATCCTAACTTCATCTATAGAAGCATTGCTAGTATTTACTCCTTGATAACCAGCCCCAATTGTTATCTCTCCATTATTTCTATAATTATTAGTCCAGTTGGCAAAAGACTGATATCCTTGTTGACTATATAAAGTTCCATTTACATACAAGCTGGCAGTAGTAGTATTCCAAGTTCCAGCTATATACTTCCATTGATCTTTTTTCCAGTCAGTAACATTGGCAGTTAAAGTTGCATTGCCAATTTTAAACTTCAAGCTTCCAGTAGAATTTTTATATATTATTGCTCCTGCATTATATATTTCTAAGACTTCATCTGCTGATAAAGAACGATTGTAGATTGCTACTTCATCCAATGAACCCCTCCACCAGTCATTATCTGCACTATCCCTTGTGCCAATATTAGTGGTTGTTCCAATAGAAGTTTGAGTGTATGTGCTTGTTCCTGTTGGTATACCATTTACATATCCCACTACTAAGTTATTAGAACCAGAAAATGTAACTACAATATTAACCCAGCCAAATGGTATTGAATTTGTAGGTCCTAAATTTGGTTGAGAACCACTCATCCAAACTGTAATTGCCCTATTATTTCCACCCCAATTTCCACCAACAGTAGATATAATTAAGCGTTCGCCAGGACTACTATCAAACAAAAAAGATTGGGAAAGAAATGAATCATTTATCCAAAATGAAAGGGTATATTCATCATTATTAAGAGTTATAGTTTTTACAGATATATAATCATTTACACTATCAAATTTACATCCTGTTCCAAAATAACCCTCTGTAGTTGCACCACAATTTAAACCACCAAAAGGAACTCCTTGATTATTCATTCCACTTGAATCATTTGTATTATTATTAAAATGATATAAAGCAACTAAACCTTGAGTCTTATTATCCCCTACTATCTCTCCTTGAATTCCTGCAAAAACATGAGCCCTATTCTCATTCATGTTTACATTAGGTTTTATCCACATTTCTATAGAACCAGTATCATTCCTGAATCCCTTTATTGTACTATTAATATATCCACTAGTGCCATTAAAGTTACTAGCATTTCCATAAAATCCACTGGTAAAACCACTAAAGTTTCCAGAAGTTAATCCATGATTTCCAAACCCAGAACAATCAGTAGCATTTATGTTAAAATTCCAGTTAGCTAGTATCAAAGCCTTATTATCTTCATATATCTGGCATGTTGTATTATAAACAGCATTATTGTTTGAGTCAGTTACATTAAAGTTCCAAGTAATGTTCTGATTAGTATTATTTGTTGTAAAATCAGTTGTTGATATATTTGTATATGTAATTGTTGGAGCGTTATTAGCTTGGTTAAATGCATATACTATATCACCACCAAAACTAAAACTTAAAGTATGATTGCCCCCAGTTAACAGCTTACTAACTTCCTTGCCTTTAGAACATTCATAATCTCTTACTAAAACCCCGTCTTCTATTTTTATATAATCAAGTGCCTCATTCCCACATTTAATCTCTAAAAAGACTAAGTCATTTCCAAAAACAGTCCCATTTATTCCTTTTATGACTAAGTCAGATTTACCCCTAGTTTCAAATTCTACAGTCCAGTTTCCATGTATTTTTGGATAACTATGCTCATTTAATACTTTAATTGTATCTAACTCATCAGCCCCATTATATTTGCTTAATAAAACAAAAGAAATAACAATAAATAAGAAGATAAAAACCAATAAAACTAGCTTTAAAAGATCTTTATTAAACCACTTTTTTTTACCAAGATGATTTAGTTTATCTTTAATTTTAAACATAAAACAAACCAGAAATCCTGCCAGTTTTTTTAAGCCTTAACAGCAAATTCAAGCAAATATTTTTCCAATTTAAAGAAATAATTTTATTATTCGGAAAACTAAATTTTGCAATAAATAGCCTTCTAATAACTAATATTTCAAGCAACAGACTACCAAAAATACCCCTTTTTTTATTCATAAATATACCTA
>JACQNI010000005.1 GCA_016203135.1 Candidatus Woesearchaeota archaeon | reverse complement strand
ATGCCGCAGATTTTTATTTTTTAATTTTTTTATATTCTATGGGGGAATATAAAAAAATTAAAAAATAAAAATCTGCGGCATTTATTTCACAGCATTAATTGCGGATTCAAGTTGTGCCCAAGGAACAGCCCCCGAAACTGCTTCTGTCTTTCTGTTTTTGTTGTTAATAACAACAAAATATGGAGTTCCCTGCCCTCCTGCTTTTACTGCCTGCTGAGTTTCTTTTGAAACTTCTGAAGCTTTTTCATCTTCATCTAAACAGGAATCAAATGCTGCGCTGTCAAGTCCAATCTGCTGCGCATATGATTTCAAACTTGCATCATCAAGCGCCTGCTGATTTGCAAAAAGAGCATCATGATATTCCCAGAATTTTCCCTGATCTTGCGCACATAAAGATGCTTCTGCTGCTTTTTGAGCATAAGGATGTATGCTTGTCAAAGGAAATTGTTTGTAAATAAAATTCACTTGTCCTTCAGTAAAATAACTGCTTGATTTAAAATCAGCTACGGCGCCGCTAAACGCTCTTTCACAAAAAGGACACTGAAAATCTGAAAATTCCACAATAGATATTTCTGCATTTTCATCTCCAAGAACAGGATCATTGGCTTCTATTTCAACTTTAAGATTTCCGCTTGCTGACGGAGCATTATCACTCGGGATAATTTCTTTTATAACTTTTCCATTTCCATTAAATACTCCGAAAATAGAAAACAAAAATAAAATTGCGAAAACAAAAGTTCCTACTTTCCAAAGAGCGCTTGTTTTTATGGTGATTGTTTCTTCTTTTTTTTCTTCTGTCATTTTTTAATTTTTTTATTTAACCTCCTTTCATTTGGCTTTTATCAGCCGTTTAATTTGAAAGGCGAATGAATGAGAGATTTCCCATCTCGCTTTCATTTGTTTACTTTTTTAATATAAAGAATCTGGAAAAACAGCTTATAAAGGTATCGTGGAAATAGTTATACTGCATAAAAAGTTCTATTTTAAGAAAATTATATTAGTCATCCCTCTTCTTCTTCTTTCAATAACTCCTGTTTGTTCTAATCTATCTAAAATTCTTGAGACTTTTGATTTTGGAAAGTTAAAATGCTCAACAAGATTGCTTTGATAAACTCCTTTCTCTTTGCTTTCTTTAATAAATAAAAACACTTTCTTTTCTTCTTTATTTAATTTACTAACATCATATTCTTTTTGCTCAATAATTCTTTCTCTTGTGAAGAAAAGAAGATAAAATCCAAGAGAGAGTATAAAGGAAAAAATTCCGACAGCTATATGGGAAAATGACAATCCTTTTTCAATTGGTGAACATCCCACATTGCTAAAACAGCCCAATTCCTGGGATTTTTGTGTGAGAGTTGAAATATAATAAAAAAAGATTCCGCCTATAATTAAAGAAAGGACAACTAAAACAACCCCCAATCTTTTGTTATTATCCATATAAATTATTGTCTAGAAGAGTATAAAAGATTTGTTATTTTATAAGCTGTGGAAAATGTTTTGTCTCGCCACCCTCCTTGTGGTGGTCTTGCCCCCTCCTTGTGGCGGAATTCGTAAATTTATTTGGATATTAAAAGTTAAAGAAGAGGTTAGCAGTAGGATTCAGGTGGCGGAAGGGGGAGCCGAGCATTTTTGCGAGAGTAATTTGAATTTTCCATATCGAGCGGGAGTGCGAGTAGAGCGCTGGGGGCGAAAATTTTGGAATGCGACAAAAATTTTAAATCAATAACGGCTTTCCAAAGTTTGAGTTGTGGGGCAAACGACGAGCGACTTCGTGGTAGGGAGCAGGAGCAAATGACTTCAAAACAGAAACAAAAAAAAAGCTTTTCAACAGGACCCGTATTGTATTATTTAGAAATTTATAAAAATCTAAAAACCCTTTTCTCATTGTCTTTTTATGAAATTAAAAGGCATTCAGATATATCTCTCTCTTGCAATAAAATTAATCCTGATTTTATCAATAATCAACGCCATAAATAATCAATTTTGGTATATAATGTCCACAAACATTTTTCTTTTAATTTTAATGTTTATTCCCCAGATAGTAAAACGATATCAGATAAAAATTCCTGCTGAATTTGAGTGGACTCTTCTGGTTTTTGTAATCTTCACACTTTTCCTTGGAAAAATCAGCGGAATTATTGTTCCCATATTTTTTGGGGTTGCGATTGCAATGATAGGATTTATGATTCTGGCAATTCTTTATTCAAATAATCAGATAAAAAAAGATTATTTCTTGATAATTTTATTTACATTCAGTTTCACAATAACTTTTGGATTTCTCCTTGAACTTTTGAAATATTATTTAAAAATATTTTTAGGACAGGAAATAAGCCTCGGAATTTACAAATTTTCTATGCAAAATATGACTTTTGTAATAATCGGAGCGGCAATCTCTTCAATAATGGGATACATTTATAT
>JACQNI010000058.1 GCA_016203135.1 Candidatus Woesearchaeota archaeon | reverse complement strand
CTATAAAGTAATAAAATAATTGTAATATAATTTATATACAGTAATTTATAGTTAAAATCAATGAAAGATCTTATCTTGAAATATGCCTTGCAAAACGCAGTCAGATATAATGGAAAGGCAGAATTAAATGCAGTAATCTCAAAGATTTTTTCAGGACAAGACATAAAAGATAAAAAAAAGCTCATTGATCAAGTAAAAGAAATCGTCAAAGAAGTCAATCGATTAACATTAAACGAGCAAAAAACAAAGCTAGAAGACATAGCCCCAGAATTGCTTGAAGTTAAAAAGGAAAAGCAAGAATTAACCTTGCCTGATTTAAAAAATGCAAAAGGCAAGGTAGTTCTAAGATTTGCCCCTTATCCTTCTGGACCATTGCATATAGGAAACGCAAGGCCAGCAATATTAAATGATTTTTATGCAAAAAAATACCATGGAAAATTGTTTTTAGTAATGGATGATACAATAGGAAGCGAAGAAAAAAACATTTTAAAAGAGGCATACAAGCTTATACCAGAAGGCTTAAGATATCTAAACATAAATTTTGACAATGTTTATTTTAAATCAGATAGATTACATATATATTACGAGCATGCAAGAGAATTAATAAAAAAACACAAAGCCTATGTCTGCAAGTGTTCCTCAGAAAAACTAAGGGAATTCAGAAAAAATGGTTTTCCTTGCCTGCATAGGGATTATTCTATTGAGGAAAATCTGTCTTTATTCAAAGAAATGTTTACTGCAAAGGAAGGTTCAATGATATTAAGAATAAAAACAGATATGTCTGATAAAAATCCTGCTTTTAGAGACCGAGTTATTATGAGAATTTCAGATAGGAAACATCCAAGAACAAAAAATGAATATCGTATATGGCCCTTGCTTGATTTTTCTTGGGCAATAGACGATCATTTGCTTGGGATAACACATATCATAAGGGGAAAAGAGCTTATGATTGAAAGCCAGATGGAAAAATATATCTGGGATATCTTTGGCTGGCCACAAAGAGAGATAATTCATACAGGTTTATTACAGCTTGAAGGTTTTAAAATATCAAAGTCAAAGTCAAAACAAGAAGTTTTGTCAGGAAAATATTTTGGCTGGGATGATCCAAGAACTTTTAGCTTGCAGTCATTAGAAAGACGTGGTTTTAAACAAGAAGCCATAAGAAATTTCTTGCTCAAATTTGGCTTAAACCAGACAGAAATTACTGTTCCTATAGAAGATTTATATACAGAAAATCGCAAGTTGATTGAAAGCCAGTCAAACAGGTATTTCTTTATAGAAAAATCAAAAGCAAAGAAAGTAAAAATAAAAAACGCTTCAAAATTAACTGCTAAGCTTCCTCTTCATCCAGATTTTAATCGAGGCTTTAGAGAGATAAAAACATCTAATGAGTTTTATATCCAGGATAAGCTAGAAAAAAATAAATGCTATCGTTTAATGAATCTTTTTAATATAAAAAACAATCAATTTATTTCTGAAAAGCCAGATCAGGGCTTAAATGCCAAGTTAATACACTGGCTTCCTACAAATGGTATAATTAATGTAGAAGTTGTCATGGATACTGGAGAGATTATAAAAGGATATGGAGAGCTTGATTTAAAGAATTTAAAAGTCAACGAAGTTATCCAATTTACAAGATTATTTTTCTGCAAGCTAGACAAGAAAGAAAATGACAAGCTTGTTTTCTGGTATCTGCATAAGTAAAATAATATAATCATTGTCTGTGAGAATATTACTATGCTAAAATCAAAATTAAAACAAAAACCTTTTTAAACCCTTTTCTTAACTTCTAGATAATGGCTGATGATAATATACAAAATAAGGTATTTGAGGCTATCGAATTAGCCAGATCTACAGGCAAAATAAAGAAAGGAACAAACGAAGTTACTAAGATTATAGAGCGAGGCTTGGCTAAATTAGTTATTTATGCCAAAGATGTAGAGCCAAAAGAAATAATCATGCATATCCCAGCTTTATGCAAGGAAAAAAACATTCCATTTGTAGAAGTTGATAAGAAAGCTGACTTAGGTACAGTTTCTGGCATGGCAGGAAGAACAACTGCTAGCATTGCTATAATTCAAGAGGGAGATTCTAAGAAACTCATAAAAGAGATAGAAGAAATGCTTAAAAAATGAGCCCTCAAAAGATAAAAAAAACAAAAAAGCCAGAAGAAAAACAAGAAGAAGTAAAAATAGTTTCTTTAGGTGATGCAACTCCAGCAGTTGTTGAGGAAATAATTGGCAGAACTGGAAATGTTGGAGAAGTTCAGCAAGTAAGAGTAAGAATTCTTGACGGCAGGGATAAAAACAAGATTTTAAGAAGAAATGTCAAAGGTCCTATAAGAATAAAAGATATTTTAATGTTGAGAGAAACAGAAATAGAAGCAAGAAAGCTTATGCAAGGAAGAAAGAGATAAAATGGCAGTATGTAGTTTTTGTGGCAATAGAATTATGAAGGGTACAGGAAAGATTTATGTTTTTAAAACAGGAAAGATCAACAATTATTGTAGAAGCAAATGCGAGAAAAATGATCTTAAGCTCCAAAGAAAAGCAAGAGATCTTAAATGGACTAAATATTTTAAGAAAAATGTTTGATAAAAATATAAAAAAGGTGTTATATGGCTGAAGTTACAATAATTATTGCATTTCTTGCTGGAGTTGTATCTTTTCTATCGCCTTGTATCTTGCCATTAATCCCAGCGTTTTTATCATATCTTACCGGCATAAGTTCAAATGAAATTAAATCAAGCCCTAAAGAAGCTAGGACAAAAGTTTTTCTTAATGCATTGTTCTTTGTCTTGGGTTTTTCAGTGATATTTTCACTAGCTGGAATATTGCTTGGCAGTGTATTAGCAGGAATATCATATCAAATAAGAATCTGGTTTTCAAGAATTGGAGGAATAGTGATAATTCTATTTGGTTTATATTTACTTAAACTAATAAATATCCCTATATTAGAAAGAGAGCATAAAATAAAAGTAAAAAAATTCAAGTATAGCTATTTAACTTCCTTTATCTTTGGCAGTACTTTTGCAATAGGTTGGACTCCTTGTGTTGGAGCAATTCTTGGATCAATACTAACTTTGGCAATTGTAAATCCTTCAAATGCCTTTAGTTTATTGTTCTCGTATTCCCTAGGCTTAGGAATCCCATTTTTAATAGTCGGTTTTTTTATTTCACAAGCCTCAGATTGGATAAGAAGGCATCAAACCGGCTTAAAATATTTCAGCTATATTGCCGGAGTAATTTTAGTAATTTTAGGTATTTTAGTATTTACAAATAAGCTTGGTTTAATCTCTAACTTTGCTTATACTTTAAAAATATTTGAAAGTTTTCAAGGAATTTAGGATATATCTCTATGGGTTTCATACATAAATGCAGCATCTTTGTTGTACTTTTTTAATTCCCTAACAACTTGCTTGAAAATCTGCTCAGAACTTACTGTTTTTTTTGAACCAACCCATTTTTTTATGGATTTTGAAATTTTATCAGCTGTTCTTTCACATTCTTTCTCATTTACATGGCAGTTCAAGCAAGCAGCATAAGCGCTTCCATATATCTTTTTAACATCAAACCTTTCCTTTTTTCCTTTTCTTTTTACAATGTGTTCCATTTTATCCAAGATTTATTGTTCCATTTGCTATCAATATCAACAGCCATCCCATTGCGACTAGTAATAATCCAATGAACAATCTCATATATCCCCTTGCTTCCTGTTTCCACTTCTTTAAATATTGTAGTTTTACCCCCCAAACAACTAAAAAGAGAATAACTATCAAAGGCAGTACAAAAATAAAAATTGATAAAAAGATTATCATTTTGCCGATTTTCATGAATAAGCCT
>JACQNI010000063.1 GCA_016203135.1 Candidatus Woesearchaeota archaeon | reverse complement strand
TCTAAAATCCACTAATCTATAATCTTTTTATTTTCCTAACTAATTAATAACACTATTCTTATAATAAGAATTTTAACCTTTCCAAAAAAATAGAAAGGTTTAAAAACCAATTTTTGATAATGTTTAGTATTGGAAAGTTGTAAATGCCCTTATTAAACTAACCTAAACCTAAATAAATTAACTATTATTTGTAAATATGCATATTCTCCAGCCAAAACATTCTAAAATAAACAAAAAAGAAGAAGATGAACTACTTCAAAAACTTAATATTTCTAAAACACAACTGCCGAAGATAAAATTAACTGATCCAGCATTGCTGCAACTAGGCCAGGATATAAAAATTGGAGACATAATTAAAATTGAAAGAAAATCTTCTAATGGCGAGGAGAGCTTTTTTTATTACAGGGTGGTTATTTAACATAAATGGGCAGAGGCATACAACTTAAACTTAAGAATGATGACCATATAGTTATTCAGAAATATCTTTCAGAGAATTCTTTAGTTGAATCTAACCTGACTTCTTTTAATAATTTTATAGAAAAAAGAATGCAGGAAATTGTTGATGAAATTTCTGAAAATATTGAGCAGGACGAGGTTGAAATAAAGCTCGGAAAAATTAAAATCCAAAAGCCAAATGTGATTGAATCAGATGGATCAACAACCCCAATGACTCCCGCTGAAGCAAGAATAAGAAACCTAACCTATTCTGCCCCTTTATTTTTAGAAATATCAATAAAACAAGACGGGCAAATTGAAAATCAGGAAGTTGAAATTGGGAGAATGCCGATAATGGTAAAGAGCAAGCCGTGCAACTTATGCGGGGTGAGCAAAGAAGAACTTGAAAATAATTATATGGACCC
The DNA here is from genome assembly GCA_016203135.1 of Candidatus Woesearchaeota archaeon. Lineage (GTDB taxonomy): Archaea > Nanobdellota > Nanobdellia > SCGC-AAA011-G17 > JACPNG01 > JACQNI01. The sequence continues at coordinate 9,823 of JACQNI010000063.1, read as the reverse complement.
TGAAGACCCCGGAGGCTATTTTATTGTTAATGGAAACGAGAGAATTATGATAATGACAGAAGATCTTGCAGCCAACCAGCCATTTATTGAAAATATTAAAGACAAGCCAACTTTAAGATTATTCTCTTCAAGAGGCGCTTACAGAATTCCAATAACTATTACAGAATCAAGCGATGGGGTAATTGAAGTTTCATTTTCAAGATTCAAGAATATTCCTGCGATAATTTTAATGAAAGCTCTTGGCATGTTAAAAGAAGCGGATATTGCGAGATATATTGGAAAAGAGACGGATAATGTTATTGTTAACCTTTATGAATTTGCAAAAGTTTCAAATTCTGAAGAAGCGATGATGAGCATTGCTGAAAAAACTTCTGTGCAGGGAACTAAAAAAGAAATTCTTGACAGGATAAAGCAAAGGCTTGATTCTTATCTGCTTCCCCATATTGGATTAAAAAAGGAAAAAAGAATTGACAAAGCAATTACCATATGCAAATTAATAAGGCAATTTTTAATATTCAAGGAAAATCCTAAACTCAAGGTTGACAAGGACCATTACGCAAACAAGCGTGTCAGGCTTTCAGGGGATTTGCTTGCTGACTTGTTCAGGGTAAATTTAAACATCCTTGTAAGGGATATAAAATACTCCCTTCAAAAAACAATAAAGAGAAAAAAATTTTACAGCATCAAGACAATTGCTAAATCAACTTTATTCTCACATAGAATAAAATCAGCAATTGCAACAGGAAGCTGGATTGGAGAGAAAAAGGGCATAACACAAAATATGGACAAGACAAATTATCTTTCAATTGTTTCTCAATTGCAAAAAGTTTCCAGCACTTTGCCAGGAGAACAGACAAATTTTATGGCGAGAACACTTCATCCAACGCATTTTGGAAGGTTCTGCCCTATTGAAACTCCCGAAGGAACAGAAATTGGGCTGAGAAAAAATCTTTCAATTATGTCAAAAATTTCTTCAAGATTAATAATGGATGAGGAAAGTATTATTAAAGAACTTGAAAAATTAGGATTGAGCAAAGAAATTAGCGGCATTGATGTATTTTTCAACGGAATGTTTATCGGGGCCGTTGACAATTACAATAAATTTATTTCAGAAGTAAGAGAAAAAAGAAGGCAGCAAAAATTTCCAGAAGAATTAAGCATAAGATACAATACTGAATTAAAAATAATAGTTATATACGGAGATACTGGAAGAGTTTTAAGGCCATTAGTAATTGCTGATAATAGAGTTCCTAGATTAAGAGAAGAACATATTGAGAAAATTAAAAAAGGCGAATTAAAGTGGGATGATTTGATAAAACAGGGAGTAATTGAATACATTGATGCTTCTGAAGAAGAAAATGCTTTTGTTGCGCTGAATAATTCTGAATTAAATTCTGAACATACACATATGGAAATTGACCGGGTTGCATTTTTAGGCCCGATAACAAGCTTAGTAAGTTTTGGAAATCATGACCAGTCTTCTAGATTAATTAGAGGAAGCAAGACACAGAAACAAGGACTTGGATTGTATGCTGCAAATTATCTTGTAAGAGTTGATACAGATGTAAGCTTACTCCACTATCCTCAACAGCCAATTGTAAGAAGTTTTGTTTATGATGCAATGAATGTTTATCCATCTGGGCAGAATGTTGTTGTTGCAGTCATGACTTATGAAGGATATAATATGGAAGATGCAATTGTTGTAAATAAATCAAGTGTTGAAAGAGGTTTTGGAAGAAGCACTTTTTTCAGGCCTTACACAAGTGTTGAGTTAAATTATGCAGGGGGATTGGCTGATGAGATAATAATCCCAACAAAAGACATTGCTGGCTATAGGACAGAGGATTCTTACAGATATCTTGAAGATGATGGAATTGTTTATCCCGAAGCGAGCTTGAAAGCTGGAGAGGTTGTAATTGGAAAAGTTTCTCCTCCAAAATTCCTGTCAGAAGCAAAAGATATTAATATAAGAGCTAAAAAAGAGAGCAGCTCTGTCATAAGGCAGGAAGAGCAAGGAATTATAGACGGAGTTTTTTTAACATTAGATGAGGAAGGAAATAAAATTGTTCAGGTAAGAACAAGAGATCTTAGAATTCCAGAATTAGGAGATAAATTTTCAACAGCTCACGGGCAGAAAGGAGTTATCGGGGCTATTGTGCCTGAAGAAAACATTCCATTCACTTCAAGAGGCATAAGACCTGATGTTATTTTCAATCCCCATGGTATTCCTGGAAGAATGACTGTAGGTTATTTGCTTGAATTAATTAGCGGAAAAATTGGCTGCCTGAAGGGCGAGATAATGAACGGAACTTCTTTTGAGAAAATTAATGTTGAGGAAATGGAAAATCAATTGAAAGACTTGGGATTCAGGTATGATGGAAAAGAAACAATGTATAATGGCATTACGGGAAAACAAATGGAAGCAAAAATTTACATTGGCGATATGTATTATATGAAATTAAAATATATGGTAAGCAATAAAATGCATGCAAGAGCATCTGGAAAAGTTGCATTGCTTACAAGACAGCCTATTGAGGGAAGAGCAAGAGGAGGGGCATTAAGATTAGGAGAAATGGAGCAGCAGGCATTAGTTGCACACGGAGCTTCATTATTATTGAAGGAAAGATATGATTCTGACAAAGTTATAATTCATGTTTGCTCAAAGTGCGGAGCTCTGGGAGTTAAAGATACTTTAAGGAATAAAACTTACTGCCCTGTATGCAATTCAACAGAGATTGAAGATGTTGAAGTTTCATATGCATTTAAATTACTTGCGGAGGAATTACTTGGATTACATATAGCGACGGGATTTGAATTAAAAAACAAATATGAGGAATAATAAAAAGAACCATAGGTTCTTCTTATGACATCTCCTACAGGAAAAAATAAAAAATAAAATAAAAAAAATGAAACAAAGAAAAATAAGTGAAGAAGATAAATTGAAAAATGCTTTAGATGAAGAAGTAATTATAAGGGGAGAAGAGATAGACGGAATTGGAGATATGTCAACAAAATCCAGAATACCGGTAATTGATCCAGCATATTTAGCAATAAGAGGATGTCAAGCAGAAGCGACTTGGAAAGGAAAATATTATAGTAAATAATAATATGAGAAAAACAAAATGAAAAAATCTACTAAAGAAAATAAGTTGGAATTAAGTTTAAGGATAATTACTTTTATCTCTGCTTTAATATGCATAGCTTATTTTGGACTTAAAGATTATCAAAAGCATAAAGGATATCTAGATAAATATAAATTATTACATAGCGCTATACAAGAACCATCTAAATTACAAATTGATGATGTTAATTTTAATATAAGGTATAATTCAAAAAAAGAAATTTATGCAATAAAATCAATTTAATAAAAAATGATAATTGTAAAAAAACAAATAAAAGCATTGAAATTTGGCCTGCTTAGCCCGGAGAAGATTAAAAAAATATCATGTGCCAAGATAATCACTCCAGAACTTTATGATATGGATGGATATCCGGTAGATGGAGGATTAATGGACTTGAGGCTTGGCGCTATTGATCCTGGAGTAAAATGCAGAACATGCGGAGGAAGATTAAAAGAATGCCTTGGGCATCCAGGAAGCATTGAGTTTGCAAGGCCTGTTGTGCATGTAAAATATGTTCCAATTGTTTACACATTTTTAAGAAGTTTTTGCAATAATTGCGGAAGAATACTTTTAGATGAGGAAAATATAAAGAAATTAAGCCCTGCACAGAGAATGAAAAAATCAAAGGATGCTAAAAAATGCCATTACTGCCAAACTGTTCAGGAAAAAATTAAGATTGAAAAACCAACATCATTCATGCTTGGAAAGAAAAGAATATTCCCTCCTGAAATAAGGGCAATTTTAGAAAAAATTACAGATGATGACTGCAGGTTAATTGGAGTTAATCCAGAAACATTCAGGCCAGAATGGGGAATCCTTACTGTTTTGCTTGTTCCTCCAGTAACTGTAAGGCCAAGCATTACTTTAGAATCTGGAGAGAGAAGCGAAGATGACTTAACTCACAAGCTTGGAGATATAATAAGATCAAATCAAAGACTTTGGGAAAATTTAAATGCAGGAGCTCCGGAAGTTATTATTGATGATTTATGGGATTTGCTTCAATATCATGTAACAACATTTTTTGACAATACTATATCAAGAATTCCACCTGCCAGGCACAGAAGCGGGCAGCCACTAAAAACAATTACTGAAAGAATTAAAGGAAAAGAAGGAAGAATAAGGCATAATCTTGCTGGAAAAAGAGTTAATTTCTCGTCAAGAACAGTTATTTCTCCAGATCCTTCATTACAAATAAATGAAGTTGGAGTTCCTTATGAAATTGCAGAAGTTCTTACTGTTAATGAAGAGGTTACAACGCTTAATATTGATTATCTAAAAAAACTGATAATGTCAGAGCATTATCCGGGGGCAAATTATATTATAAGGCCTGATGGAAGAAGAAAGAAAATATCCCCTGAACTTAAAAAAGAAATAATTGAAGAATTAAAGCCGGGATATTTTGTTGAAAGGCATTTACAGGACGGAGATATTGTATTATTTAACCGACATCCCTCACTTCATAGAGGAAGCTTGATGGCGCATTATGTAAAAGTTCTTCCTTACAGAACATTTAGATTGCATCCGGCGGTTGTATTTCCCTATAATGCTGATTTTGATGGAGATGAAATGAATGTTCATGTGCCTCAGACTGAAGAAGCGAGGGCTGAAGCAAGAATTTTATTAGATGTAAGCAAGAACTTAATGAGCCCAAAAAATAATACATCATTAATAGGAACAATTACAGATGCTGTCACAGGGAATTATCTTTTAGGGTTAAGCAATGTAAACAAAGCAGAAGCACAACAGCTTCTTTTTAATGCAGGAATGATTATAAAACAAGACAAGAAAACCTTTAATGGCAAGGATATTTTCTTGGAAATATTGCCTCCAATAAGCAAATCGCTTTCTCAAGAAATTGAAAAGAAAGACTTAACACATGAATATACTTTTGGTGTTGAAAATGAAAAAATCACAAAAGAAGTTGATAAGGAGCTTGGCAGAAAAGAAACAATAGATGCAATAAAAAAAGCTTTTACACTTGGAACAAATTATCTTTCAAGAAGAGGGTTTACTATTTCCCTTGAAGATATTAATGTTAATGAAAAAACAAAAAAAATAACTTATGACATAATAAAAGACGGTGAAGAAAAAACAAAAGAAATAATTGATGCTTACAATAACGAAACTCTTGAAATTATTCCTGGGAAAACTCTTGACGAATCAAGGGAAATTAAAATACTTCAAACATTAAATGAGATAAGAACTAAAATAGGCAAGGCTGTAAAAACAGAATTTCCAGAAGACAATCCTGTAAATCACATGATTATGTCTGGAGCTGGAGGAAATATCCTTAATATTACTCAAATTGCGTGTTCTGTCGGCCAGAAATCTTTGTGGTCTCAGAGGATTAATTTTGGCTATAATGAAAGAACACTTTCGTCTTTCAAGCAGCATGACCTTTCCCCAAAAGCTCATGGATTTGTATATTCATCCTATATGAATGGGTTGGAGCCGCAGGAATTTTTCTTTGATGCTATTTCAGGAAGAGATGGGTTAATGGATACTGCACTAAGAACACCTAAATCAGGATACTTATATAGAAGACTTGCTAATGCTTTGCAGGACTTGAGAGTGGAGTATGATGGGACAGTTAGAGATGCTGTTGGCCAGATAATTCAATTTAAATATGGAGATGATGGAATTGATGTTGCTGGAGCTCATTTTGACAATGAAGTTTCTCCTGGAGAAGCAATTGGAATTGTTACTGCACAGAGTTTTGGGGAGCCGTCAACACAAATGGTTTTGAATGTATTTCATTTTGCCGGAGTTCAGGAAATGCAGGTTACTTTAGGTCTTCCACGGCTTATTGAAATATTTGATGCAAGAAAGATGCCGTCAACACCTGCAATGGAAATTCACTTAGACAAAGATTTTAATGATGAAAAAGACGCAAAGGTTCTTGCAGAGAAAATAAAAGAAGCCAAGCTGAAAGAAATATTATCAGAGGCAAAAATAAATTTCTCTGACAAAAAAATTGAATTTATAATAGACAACAAGGCAATAAGGCACACCCATATGTCGATAAATACTGTTGCTGAAAAAATTGCAATAAAAGGATATAAAATAAGCGTGAAAAATGATTCAATAATCTTAAGTATTCCAGATCTTGGCTTTAAAGAAATATACAAACTTAAAGAAAAATTAAAGGAAAGCATAATTTCCGGAGTAAAAGGAATAAAGCAGGTTTTAATTGTTAAAAGAGAAAGAGGGTATGTAATACTCACAGCTGGCTCAAATCTTGCCGAGATAATAAAAGTGAAGGGAGTTGCTCCTGAAAGAACAATTACAAATGATATTTATGAAATGGCAAATGTTTTTGGAATTGAATCTGCAAGACAGGTTATAATGAATGAGATAAGAAAAGTTCTTGGTTCACAGGGATTAGATATTGATGAAAGGCACTTAAAGCTTGTTGCTGATGCAATGACAATTGATGGAGAGATAAGAGGGATGACAAGAATGGGAATAATTGCAAGAAAAAGCAGTATCTTAGCTAAGGCAAGTTTTGAAACACCTATAAAACATTTTGTTAATGCAACAATTAAGGGTGGAAAAGATGAATTGTTAAGTGTCATTGAGAATATAATTCTTAACCAGCCCGTTCCTGTTGGCACTGGATTACCTGGATTAATGGTAAAAATTACAGGGCCTTTAGTGAGGGAAAAAGACAGGAAGACACTGAAAAAGGAAAAGTAAAGATAATAAATATACCAAACATTTAAAATAAACTTAACCAGCTTTAAAAGTAAATCAATCCTAACCTAATAATGTCAAGTAGAATAAATGTAAAAATTATGGAAAGGTATGGAGGTGATTCAAGAACAATTTTGAATCCATACAATACTAAATAAATTTATTAGCTAGTTTAATTAAGTTAAGCAATATAAGAGATAATTAATAAATAATGCGCAATAACATATAAACATTTAAATTAATAAAGCATAATAAGATAGAGTAAAAAATGATAAAAACCATAGACATGAGAGTGATGAGATATATAAATTTATTCTCAAGAATAAGCGGAATAACTCCAAAACATTGCTTTATTTATAATTATACAATAATATTTTCTGTTCCTGAAAATAAGCTTGCAATGGCAATCGGAGATAATGGAAAAAACATAAAAAAAATAGGCGAGATACTTAACAGAAAGGTTAAAGTTGTTCTTGTGCCAAAAGACATAGGTGATGCAGAAAAATTTATTTCAACAATAATTTATCCTGCCCAAATCAAAAATGTTGAAATAAATGGCAATCAACTTATTATTAATGCAGGACAGCAGAACAAGGCAATGTTAATCGGCAGAAATAAGTCAAGACTCGAAGAAATAAGGAAAATAATAAAAGATTATTTTGGAAAAGAGGTAAGGATAATATAATTATAAAAGAAACTAAGGGTTTATCCTTATCAACCCCTCCTTTAAATGCTAGATTCTTCTTAATGATATAACTTTTAAGTGGTGGGAAAATTATTTATAGTTATTAATATATACTACCTAATTTTTTATTAGAAAACCATTAGTTTTTACATAAAAAAGAAGAAAATAAATGAAATCAAGAAAATCGCTGGCAAATATTCTAACTGCTAGCGCGGTAGGAATTGGTTCTGTTTTTGGAATTTATCCAAGCGTTTCTTTTGACGAAGGAAGTTATAGGCCAAGAGTACAATTTGACAATATGCAGAAAGCTGAAGCAGTAACTCGTTATGGAGTTGAAAAAAAAGATGCGAAATATGCAAACCCGGCATATATAGAATATAGCAAGGCATTAACTGAGAGCAAGTATTACAAAGAATTAACGAAATTGAAAGAAAATGACACTAGAAAAGATAGAGTTTTAAGCCAATTGCTAACTAGTGTTAATAAGGCCTTGGTAGAATCTGCCGCAAAAGGCGGATATGACATTGTAGTTGATAAAGGCGATAAGGGGTCAGATAAATATACAGATATAACTGCAAAAGTCATAAAGAAACTGCAGGAGAACGAGAAATAAAAAGAGTTTAGATTAAAAGGTAAAATAATAGCTTGTTCTATCGATTTTGTTTTAAAAATCAGGCATACAAATTAAAATCACTCCATTAATATTAAAGAGTTCAATTTAAACAACTATAGATTATTTTAAATTTCTCTCGAATGAGAAATTTAATATGGTAGAGATTCAAGAATAATTTTGAAAATATGACATTAACTTTACGTGATTTATTAGTCTGAACTGTTAGTCTTTATAGTTTAAAGATGGAATTTCACTATCTTTTTAGCCTTTTGAAAAATCCTTTATTTTCACTTTTTTCTTTCTTAACTGGATTAGAGTTTAATTCTGCAATTGAAGGCTCTTGTATTCTTTCCTGCATTCCAACAGAATCTTGTCTCTCTATATCAAAAACTTCCATGAAATAAAGCAGTTCAGAAGTATTTTTCTCAATTTCTCTTGATGTTGTAGCACCCCTAACCAAAGGAATTTTATTCAATCCAGGAATGCCCCTATTAACAGATTTATATCTGGTGTTTGTTGATGTTCCTATAAGATATGTTGTTCCATTTCGCAAACAAAATTCAGATGTAAGATTTGCTTCCCTAAACACAGGTATTTGTTCCTTGCCTACTAAGGCAATTGATTCTCCTGATTTTGCTTCAAGCAATTTTATTGTTGTAAAACCTTTTTCATTTGTGAAGGGGGATAATTTTAATTGCGGGCCGACTTCCCGGTATTGTGTTCCTATAACAATTGCTGCTGCAGGAGTTAAAGAAGTTTGCTGATATGGCACTGCATTAACATTTCTAAATTCTGCAGTTGTTCCATTTGAAACAACAACATCTGTATCTGACAGTGTTTCTGTTCTTCCATGGCTGTCAAGGAATTTTATTGCCCCCTCATATGTCCATTTGTTAGGCGCTCTTCCCCAGATTGTAAAATCTCCGTTCCTATCTTTGTTGATGAATGGATCAACAGAAATTCCAGTTGTTAAAGGATTGCCCTGGGGGTTGCTTGGCAATAATAAGTTAAAAGCACTCATACCATTTTTCAAAATTTTCAAGGCCATATCCCTGTCATAGGTATTATCATTAAAATACTCCACTATTTTTAACCTTATTCTTATTTGTTTAGGATCTATATCGAAATTATTAATTAATTTTGAAATTAAGCCAAAATTTTCTCCGAATTTAACATCCTGTCCCCGAAATAACAGCATATTTTGAGAAAGATAAGGAGTTATATCAACTTCGGGAGCTGGCGGGAGGTATTTAGCAAGAATAGCTGCAATATCTGGAGCAGCATTTCTGCAGCGATATGAAATTAAAACATCGCCCTTGCCGTCGTTATTCCCATCTAAATCAATATAAGTGGCATTAATAGAAGGTATTGCAAATGTTCCATTGTTTATTTCTGGAACTTCTCCTTTAAAATATGCCCTATTATTATTTGCGATTACATATGGATGAGCAATTGCGTGCATTGATTCATCATTATGGAGTTTTTGAGTCGCCTCATTCACTGCTGGAGGCTCTAAATTTTTATTTTCATCATTTCTAAAAACCTCATGAACCGGGTCTTCTGCTGCAGTTCTGAATGATTTAAATTCATTGCCAAAATTTCTAAAAGTCGCGCAACCAGATAAAGTATAAATTAACAAAGGAGCTAATCCTCCTGAAATATATTTTTTTGCCCTGTCTGTTATCATTTTTATTTGATGAATATTTTATC
>JACQNI010000057.1 GCA_016203135.1 Candidatus Woesearchaeota archaeon | reverse complement strand
CAAAAGCCCATTTAATTCTTTAATTTCTTCATCTTGTTTATTTTCTTTGGAATTAAGGTGTTTTATCCACTCTCCAACAGAAGAAATATCTTTTTTAACAGCATCAAATCCTTTTTTTGTTTCTTCTTTGAGCTGTTCAACATCTTTTTTTCTAAAAAACCAGCCAAACATATCAATCTTTAATTAATCCCCTTTAAAAATCTTTTGTTTTTCGTTGCTGTCTCTTTCTATTTTTAAAATAATTTAATAGACTTTCCTCAAATTTTTAATCTCAAAAGCACATCAAAAAAGGTATTTTTTAATGAAAAACACCGACAAACAGCTGTTTAAAACACCTGCAAACAGCTAAACAGCTGTTTGAGAAACTTTCTTTTTAAATAATTCTGCCGACGGTGAATGGCTGTTTAATTTGATTTCTTGTCAAATTTGTTTAAAATTTATTCTTTTTCATCCCTTTTTTGTTTATTAAACAATACGAAACCTTTAATTTTTATAAAATAACTAAGCTAACCTAAGTGCAAAACTGCTGGAAAAAAGAAAATTATTTAAAAAAATTTACCGGGAAAATATATAAATAGCTAACCTGTTGTTGAATTATAAGGCATGGTTAATTTTAAAAGAGAGTTCAGAAAACAGCTAAGATTAGCTTTAGCCGCGGCCGTAGGATTCATTATCGCATTTGCCTGGAAAGATTTTGTCCTTAAATTAACTGGAGATGCTTTGTCAAAATTTTTAGAATTAAATCCAATAACCTCTGCCCTTGCAATTGCAATAGTTATTACTCTTATCGGAGTTTTAATAATTTTAATGAGCTCTAGAGTCTTGAAAGAACTAAGCTAACCTAAGTGCAAATCCTTTAGAGAGCTATAAGGAATTTCGTAAAGATGTTCTATCAAATTATATAAATCTTTAAATATACTAAACTTTTTAAAAGAAAATACGATATAATTTTCAATGCGATTGCAAGGATACTGCAAGTTCTTGTTATAATTCTATGAATATCTTTTATTTTCCTGACTTGGAATCTTTAAGATATGATAATCTAAATCAGATTACATTTATGGTGAAACGAGAGAACGAAACAATTTCTGCAAATTTATCAGCTTCAAAAATCCCTCAACTAATTAAAAAACTTCAAAAAGCTTATAAAGAATACGAAGAAGTTCAAAAAGAACTTAAAAAACAGGGAAAATTAGAATTATTATCTCAAATGAACAAAGCTAACCTAAGTGCGTAAAATTCTTTAAAAATTTCTAAAAATCCATATATTTCTTCATTTTAACGTAAGATTTATATACTAAGGGCACGTTAAAATAACGTGCACCGCGTTGTGAATACCCTAAGTTTACGATAAAATATGCACTAAGGATACAAAGTGCACGGATAAAAAAGAAAATGATTATTAACAAACCTCTATCGGCGATCTATATTCGCGTCTCAACGGAGGACCAGGTAAAACACGGGATTTCTTTGCAAGCTCAGGAAGAATCATTAAAAAATTATGCTAAGGCATTGGGATATGAAATTTTTAGAATTTATAGAGATGAGGGCAAGTCTGCAAAAGACATTGCACACAGACCGGAAATGGTTCAAATGCTGGCAGATGCAGAAGCCAAAAAATTCCAGGCAATTTTTATCTATAAACTTGACAGATTTTCCAGAAGCCTAATGGATTTAATCAGCACAATTGAAAAACTTAAGGAATGGGGAATTGATTTTGTAAGCATGCAGGATAAAATAGAAACCACAAGCGCATCAGGAAAACTAATGTTCCACATTATAAGCGCCTTTGCAGAATTTGAAAGAAATGTTACAAGTGAAAGGACAAAATTTACAATGAAAGCAAAATTTCAAAACGGGGGACTGGTAACCCGGGCCCCGCTTGGTTATAAAATTATAAATAAGGAACTATGCCCCGCTGAGAACTCTTATATTGTCCAGGAAATTTATCAAAATTATTTAAATTCAAATATTTCATTAACTCAATTAGCTAAAAAATATAATTTAAGTGTGAATGGATTGAAAAAAGTCTTGGTAAATAAAACATATCTTGGCAAGCTAAAATTTGCAGGAGAAATTATTCAAGGCAAGCACAATTCATTAAT